>NZ_MWIG01000096.1:0-20955 GCF_002156145.1 Streptomyces sp. NRRL B-24572
CGACCCCGTCGCCGTCGCCCTCGAACTGGAGCGGCTCCGCGGCACCCTGGAGGCCGGCTTCGCCCGGGTCGACGGCTCGCTCGCGCTGCTCGTACAGCGCAGCGACCAGACCGACAAGCAGCTCGCCGACCACGAGGCCCGCCTGGACGCCCTGGAGCGGGCCCGCTGGCCGCTGGCCAGCATCGGCGCCCTCGCCGCGGTGGCGACGGTCGCCGTCACGGCCTGGGAACTCGCGGCCCGCTGAGGCGCCCGACCCGGGCGGCGGGGCCACCCGGACCCACCGCCCGGGAGGCCCTGCCGCTCGGAAGGCCCCGCCGCCCGGGAGCCCCCCTGCTTGGAGGCCCCACCGCGCGGAAGGCCCCACCGCACCGCCCGTTGCCGGGCCCCGGCAAGAAGGGCCTCCCCGCACGACCGGCCTGCGGCCCTGTCCCCCGGGGCCGTACGGGCGGACACTGCACAGGAGCGCGACCAGCCGACGAAGGGGGACCCTCATGGCGACGGACGAC
Source organism: Streptomyces sp. NRRL B-24572 (assembly GCF_002156145.1). Lineage (NCBI taxonomy): Bacteria > Bacillati > Actinomycetota > Actinomycetes > Kitasatosporales > Streptomycetaceae > Streptomyces > Streptomyces sp. NRRL B-24572. Next base: position 507 of record NZ_MWIG01000096.1, read on the forward strand.
CGCGATCCACCCGTACCCCCGCACGACCCGCCCACCGGTCCCGACGCCGGCACCCTCGTCGACGTCCACCTCACCGTCATCGAGTACGGCGCGGTGGCCGCCGAGTACGCCGCCGCCGCGACCCATCCCGACGCGCCCCGGGCGATCGTGGACGACTACGCCATCGTGGTCGACGCCCTCGCGCTCGCCCGCCGGGTCCCCACCGAGGACGTCCCCGCCGTCCTCGCCGTCGGCACCCGGGCGCTCCTGCGCGTACACCGCGCGCTCCTCGGCTAGCCGACGGCCGGCCGGGAACGCCGAAGGGCGGCCACCCCGTGATCGGGGTGACCGCCCTTCGGTTCGCACTACTTACTGGTTGTACGGACCGTAGTCGTAGTCCTCCAGCGGAACGGCCTGGCCGGAGCCCGAGCCGAACGGCGAGTAGTCGATGTCGTCGTAGCCGACGGCCGAGTACATCGCGGCCTTGGCCTCCTCGGTCGGCTCGACCCGGATGTTGCGGTAGCGGGACAGACCCGTACCGGCCGGGATGAGCTTACCGATGATGACGTTCTCCTTGAGGCCGATGAGGCTGTCGGACTTGGCGTTGATCGCCGCATCCGTCAGGACTCGGGTCGTCTCCTGGAAGGAGGCGGCCGACAGCCAGGACTCCGTCGCCAGCGAGGCCTTGGTGATACCCATCAGCTGCGGACGGCCGGAGGCGGGGTGACCGCCCTCGGTGACCACACGACGGTTCTCGGTCTCGAACTTCGAACGCTCGACCAGCTCGCCCGGCAGGAGCTCCGCGTCGCCGGACTCGATGATCGTCACGCGGCGCAGCATCTGCCGGATGATGATCTCGATGTGCTTGTCGTGGATCGACACGCCCTGCGAGTTGTAGACCTTCTGGACTTCGCCGACCAGGTGGACCTGGACCGCGCGCTGACCGAGGATCCGGAGCACGTCGTGCGGGTTGGTGGCACCCACGGTGAGCTTCTGGCCCACCTCGACGTGGTCGCCCTCGCCCACGAGCAGACGGGCACGCTTCGAGATCGGGAACGCCGTCTCGTCGGTGCCGTCGTCCGGGGTGACGACGATCTTCTTGGTCTTCTCGGTCTCCTCGATGCGGACGCGACCGGCCGCCTCGGAGATCGGGGCGACACCCTTCGGCTGCCGGGCCTCGAAGAGCTCGACGACACGGGGCAGACCCTGGGTGATGTCGTCACCGGCCACACCACCGGTGTGGAAGGTACGCATCGTCAGCTGGGTACCGGGCTCACCGATGGACTGGGCGGCGATGATGCCGACCGCCTCACCGATGTCGACCAGCTTGCCGGTGGCGAGCGAACGGCCGTAGCAGAACGCACAGGTACCGACGGCGGACTCACAGGTCAGGACCGAACGGGTCTTGACCTCCTCGACGCCCGCGTTGACCAGGGCGTCGATGAGCACGTCACCCAGGTCGACGTTGGCCGGCGCGATGACCTTGCCGTCGACGACGACGTCCTCGGCGAGCATCCGCGCGTACACGGAGGTCTCGACGTCGTCCGTCTTCCGCAGGACACCGGCCTCGTCCTTGGCCGCGATCCGCAGCTTCAGACCGCGCTCGGTGCCACAGTCCTCCTCGCGGATGATGACGTCCTGCGAGACGTCCACCAGACGACGGGTCAGGTAACCCGAGTCGGCGGTACGCAGGGCGGTGTCGGCGAGACCCTTACGGGCACCGTGCGTCGAGATGAAGTACTCGAGGACGGAGAGGCCCTCACGGAAGGACGCCTTGATCGGACGCGGGATGGTCTCGTTCTTCGCGTTCGACACCAGACCGCGCATACCGGCGATCTGCCGCATCTGCATCATGTTTCCTCGGGCACCCGAGTCAACCATCATGAAGATGGGGTTCGTCTTGGGGAAGTTCGCGTTCATCGCCTCGGCGACCTCGTTGGTCGCCTTGGTCCAGATCGCGATGAGCTCCTGCGTGCGCTCTTCCTTGGTGATCAGACCGCGCTCGTACTGCTTCTGGACCTTCTCGTCCTGCGCCTCGTAGCCCTTGACGATCTCCTTCTTCGCCTCGGGAACGACGACGTCGGAGATGGCCACGGTGACGCCGGAACGGGTCGCCCAGTAGAAGCCCGCCGCCTTCAGGTTGTCGAGCGTCGCCGCCACGATGACCTTGGGGTAGCGCTCGGCGAGGTCGTTGACGATCTCGGAGAGCTGCTTCTTGCCGACGGAGTAGTCGACGAACGGGTAGTCCTCGGGCAGCAGCTCGTTGAAGAGCGCGCGGCCCAGCGAGGTCTTCAGACGGAACGAGTCACCCTGCTGCCACTCCGGCTCGCCCTCCTCGGCGACCGGGGGGACCCAGCCACGGGGAGCGACGGTGCCGACCGGGAAGCGGATCTCGATCTGCGACTGCAGCGCGAGCTCGCCGGCGTCGAACGCCATGATCGCCTCGGCCGTGGAGCCGAACGCGCGGCCCTCGCCCTTGGTGTCACGGAGCTCGCCGTCGGTGGTGAGGAAGAACAGACCGAGGACCATGTCCTGGGTCGGCATCGTCACCGGACGGCCGTCGGCGGGCTTGAGGATGTTGTTCGAGGACAGCATCAGGATGCGGGCCTCGGCCTGCGCCTCCGCGGAGAGCGGCAGGTGGACGGCCATCTGGTCACCGTCGAAGTCCGCGTTGAACGCGGTGCAGACGAGCGGGTGGATCTGGATGGCCTTGCCCTCGACCAGCTGCGGCTCGAAGGCCTGGATGCCGAGGCGGTGCAGCGTGGGCGCACGGTTCAGCAGAACCGGGTGCTCGGCGATGACCTCTTCGAGGACGTCGTACACGACCGTGCGGCCGCGCTCGACCATCCGCTTGGCCGACTTGATGTTCTGCGCGTGGTTCAGGTCGACCAGGCGCTTCATCACGAACGGCTTGAAGAGCTCGAGCGCCATGGCCTTCGGCAGACCGCACTGGTGGAGCTTGAGCTGCGGGCCGACGACGATGACGGAACGCGCCGAGTAGTCGACACGCTTGCCGAGCAGGTTCTGACGGAATCGACCCTGCTTGCCCTTCAGCATGTCGCTGAGGGACTTCAGCGGACGGTTGCCGGGGCCCGTGACCGGGCGACCACGACGGCCGTTGTCGAAGAGGGCGTCGACCGCCTCCTGGAGCATGCGCTTCTCGTTGTTCACGATGATCTCGGGCGCGCCGAGGTCGAGAAGCCGCTTCAGGCGGTTGTTGCGGTTGATCACACGGCGGTACAGGTCGTTCAGGTCGGAGGTCGCGAAGCGGCCACCGTCGAGCTGCACCATCGGACGCAGGTCCGGCGGGATGACCGGCACGCAGTCGAGAACCATGCCCTTGGGGCTGTTCGCGGTCTGCAGGAACGCGGAGACGACCTTGAGGCGCTTGAGCGCACGGGTCTTCTTCTGGCCCTTGCCGGTACGGATGATCTCGCGGAGGCGCTCGGCCTCCTCCTCCAGGTCGAAGGACTCCAGGCGCTTCTGCAGCGCCGCGGCACCCATCGAACCGTCGAAGTACGTGCCGAAGCGGTCACGCAGCTCGCGGTAGAGGAGCTCGTCGCCCTCCAGGTCCTGGACCTTGAGGTTCTTGAAGCGGGACCAGACCTCGTCCAGACGGTCGATCTCGCGCTGCGCACGGTCGCGCAGCTGCTTCATCTCGCGCTCGGCACCCTCGCGCACCTTGCGGCGCACGTCGGCCTTGGCGCCCTCGGCCTCCAGCTCGGCGAGGTCGTTCTCGAGCTTCTTGGCGCGGGCCTCCAGGTCGGAGTCGCGACGGTTCTCGATCTGCTGGCGCTCGACGGAGACGTGCGCCTCCAGGGAGGGCAGGTCACGCGTACGGCGCTCGTCGTCGACGTACGTGATCATGTACGCCGCGAAGTAGATGACCTTCTCCAGGTCCTTCGGGGCGAGGTCGAGCAGGTAGCCGAGGCGCGACGGGACGCCCTTGAAGTACCAGATGTGCGTGACGGGCGCGGCCAGCTCGATGTGGCCCATCCGCTCGCGGCGCACCTTGGCGCGGGTGACCTCGACGCCACACCGCTCACAGATGATGCCCTTGAAGCGGACGCGCTTGTACTTGCCGCAGTAGCACTCCCAGTCCCGGGTCGGACCGAAGATCTTCTCGCAGAAGAGTCCGTCCTTTTCGGGCTTCAGGGTGCGGTAGTTGATGGTCTCCGGCTTCTTGACCTCGCCGTGGCTCCACTGACGGATGTCGTCAGCGGTGGCCAGACCGATCCGGAGCTCGTCGAAGAAGTTGACGTCGAGCACTATGCGTCAATCCCTCTCAGGGTTGTAAGGCTGTGGGGTCTGATACGGGGGTCCTGGGGCCGGCCGGGGGGCTCATTGCTGAGCCCCCGGACCGGACTCCCGTCAGACCTCTTCGACGCTGCTCGGCTCGCGCCGGGACAGGTCGATGCCGAGCTCCTCCGCTGCGCGGAAGACGTCCTCGTCGGTGTCACGCATCTCGATGGACATGCCGTCCGAGGACAGCACCTCCACGTTGAGGCACAGGGACTGCATCTCCTTGATGAGGACCTTGAAGGACTCGGGGATGCCGGGCTCAGGGATGTTCTCGCCCTTGACGATGGCCTCGTAGACCTTCACGCGGCCGGTCACGTCGTCGGACTTGATCGTCAGCAGCTCCTGGAGGGCGTACGCGGCGCCGTAAGCCTCCAGCGCCCACACCTCCATCTCACCGAAGCGCTGGCCACCGAACTGGGCCTTACCACCCAGCGGCTGCTGGGTGATCATCGAGTACGGGCCGGTCGAACGCGCGTGCAGCTTGTCGTCGACCAGGTGGTGGAGCTTGAGGATGTACATGTACCCGACGGAGATCGGGTCCGGGAACGGCTCGCCGGAGCGGCCGTCGAACAGCCTCGCCTTACCGGTCGGGAGCACCATGCGCTCGCCGTCGCGGTTCGGGATGGTGTGCTGGAGCAGACCCGCGAGCTCGTCCTCACGCGCACCGTCGAAGACCGGGGTCGCGACGTTGGTGCCGGGGGCGACCTGGTCGGCGCCGATCGCCTGGAGGCGCTGCGCCCACTCGTCCGCGAGACCGGAGACGTCCCAGCCGCGGCTGGCGAGCCAGCCGAGGTGGATCTCCAGGACCTGTCCCGGGTTCATTCGGGACGGGACACCCAGCGGGTTGAGGATGATGTCGACCGGGGTTCCGTCCTCGAGGAACGGCATGTCCTCGATGGGAAGGATCTTGGAGATGACACCCTTGTTGCCGTGACGGCCGGCGAGCTTGTCACCGTCGGTGATCTTGCGCTTCTGGGCGACGTAGACGCGGACCAGCTGGTTCACGCCCGGGGGAAGCTCGTCGCCCTCCTCGCGGTCGAAGACGCGGACGCCGATGATCTTGCCGATCTCGCCGTGCGGCACCTTCAGCGAGGTGTCACGGACCTCACGGGCCTTCTCACCGAAGATCGCGCGGAGCAGGCGCTCCTCCGGGGTCAGCTCGGTCTCACCCTTGGGCGTGACCTTGCCGACCAGGATGTCGCCGGCGACGACCTCGGCACCGATGCGGATGATGCCGCGCTCGTCGAGGTCCGCGAGGACCTCCTCGGAGACGTTCGGGATGTCCCGGGTGATCTCCTCGGGGCCGAGCTTGGTGTCACGGGCGTCGACCTCGTGCTCCTCGATGTGGATCGAGGAGAGGACGTCGTCCTGCACGAGGCGCTGCGACAGGATGATCGCGTCCTCGTAGTTGTGGCCCTCCCACGGCATGAACGCCACGAGGAGGTTCTTGCCGAGCGCCATCTCGCCGTCTTCGGTGGCGGGACCGTCGGCGAGGACCTGGCCCTCGATGACGCGCTGCCCCTCGTCCACGACGACCTTCTGGTTCACAGAGGTGCCCTGGTTGGAGCGGGAGAACTTGTGCAGGCGGTACGTGATGTACGTGCCGTCGTCGTTGGCGACCGTGATGTAGTCGGCCGACAGCTCCTGGACGACACCGTCCTTCTCGGCCTTGAGCACGTCGCCGGCGTCGGTGGCGCAGCGGTACTCCATGCCGGTGCCGACGAGCGGGGCCTCCGACTTAATGAGCGGGACGGCCTGACGCATCATGTTCGCGCCCATGAGGGCACGGTTGGCGTCGTCGTGCTCGAGGAACGGGATCATGGCGGTCGCGACCGACACCATCTGGCGCGGCGAGACGTCCATGTAGTCCACGTCCGACGGCTCGACGTAGTCGACCTCGCCGCCACGCTTGCGGACCAGGACGCGGTTCTCGGAGAAGCGGAGCTCGTCGTCGAGCGCGGCGTTGGCCTGCGCGATGACGAACCGGTCCTCCTCGTCGGCGGTGACGTAGTCGACCTCGTCGGTGACCTGGCCGTCGACGACCTTGCGGTACGGCGTCTCGATGAAGCCGAACGCGTTGACGCGGCCGTACGAGGCGAGCGAACCGATCAGACCGATGTTCGGGCCTTCGGGGGTCTCGATCGGGCACATGCGTCCGTAGTGGGACGGGTGCACGTCTCGGACCTCGAAGCCGGCCCGCTCACGGGAGAGACCACCCGGGCCGAGCGCCGACAGACGGCGCTTGTGGGTGAGACCCGACAGCGGGTTGTTCTGGTCCATGAACTGGGACAGCTGCGAGGTTCCGAAGAACTCCTTGATCGACGCCACGACCGGGCGAATGTTGATCAGGGTCTGCGGGGTGATCGCCTCGACGTCCTGGGTGGTCATCCGCTCGCGGACGACGCGCTCCATACGAGCCAGACCCGTGCGGACCTGGTTCTGGATGAGCTCGCCGACGTTGCGCAGACGACGGTTGCCGAAGTGGTCGATGTCGTCGGTCTCGACGACGATCTCGTTGCCGTTCTCGCCGATCGTCTCGGTCTCGCCCGCGTGGAGCTTCACCAGGTACTTGATCGTGGCGATGATGTCGTCGGTGGTGAGGACACCGGCGTCCAGCGGCTCGTCGGCGCCGAGCTTCTTGTTCACCTTGTAGCGGCCGACCTTCGCGAGGTCGTAGCGCTTCGGGTTGAAGTAGAGGTTCTCGAGCAGCGTCTGAGCGGCCTCACGGGTCGGCGGCTCGCCCGGACGGAGCTTGCGGTAGATGTCCAGAAGCGCGTCGTCCTGGCCCTGGGTGTGGTCCTTCTCCAGGGTGGCGCGCATCGACTCGTACTCGCCGAACTCCTGCAGGATCTGCTCGGTGGTCCAGCCGAGGGCCTTCAGGAGGACGGTGACGGACTGCTTGCGCTTGCGGTCGATGCGGACACCGACCAGGTCGCGCTTGTCGATCTCCATCTCCAGCCAGGCACCCCGGGACGGGATGATCTTGGCGGAGAAGATGTCCTTGTCGGACGTCTTGTCGATGGAGGAGTCGAAGTAGACACCGGGGGAACGGACCAGCTGCGACACCACGACACGCTCGGTGCCGTTGATGACGAAGGTGCCCTTGTTCGTCATGAGCGGGAAGTCGCCCATGAAGACCGTCTGGGACTTGATCTCGCCGGTCTCGTTGTTGGTGAACTCGGCGGTGACGAAGAGCGGGGCGCCGTACGTGAAGTCACGGTCCTTGCACTCGTCGATCGAGTTCTTCGGCGGCTCGAAGCGGTGGTCGCGGAAGGTCAGCGACATCGACCCGGAGAAGTCCTCGATCGGGGAGATCTCCTCGAAGATCTCCTCCAGACCGGACTTCGTGGGGACGTCCTGTCCCGACTCAAGGGCAGCCTCGACGCGAGCCTTCCAGGCGGCGTTGCCGAGCAGCCAGTCAAAGCTCTCGGTCTGCAGCGCGAGGAGGTTCGGAACCTCGAGGGGCTCCTTGATCTTTGCAAAGGAGATGCGCAGCGGGGCGGTGCTTGCGCCGTTGTTCGTATTGGTCGAGGCGTTGCGCGAGGCGGCCAAGAGGGGGTCCTTCCGAGGGCTCGGACTCACTACGCGCGTACCGGTCCCCAGCAACGCTTCACGGCAGACGTTTCCTGAGATGACCAAAAGGCCAGGTCAGACGGGGTCGGTCCACGAAGCTGATGCGAAGGTATGCCCCTGGTGACGGGCAGGGGGCAGCTAACAGGCAGCGCAAAGGGTCAGTGTAGCCACTTGGCCCACTGATGTCCAGGGCGACTTCTTCGCGACCCTCGTTGCTCTCAACTCCGCGGTACCTCGCGCCGTGCGGCGCACCTCGATACTGCCCGTTCGGTCGTCGATCCATGCCTCGGAAACGGATCGTTGTGACGACGCGTCCTGAGAATTGCGCGCTGCGTGCGGTTCGTCAAGACCCGCCGGTCTGCGGGGCGCACGGCGAAGATCACCATACTCCGCTTCCGGCGGCCCGCAGGACCCCCGCCACGCCCGTTTCCGGGAACGCCGAAAGGCGACCACCCAGATGGGTGATCGCCTCTCGGTGCCTCCGCGTTACACGGATCCGCGTGACACGGGGGCAGGAGTCAGCTCAGCGAGCCGAAACGGTCTTACTTGACCGTGACGGAGGCGCCGGCGGCCTTGAGGGACTCGGCGGCCTTCTCGGCGACGTCCTTCGCGACCTTCTCGAGGACCGGCTTCGGGGTGCCGTCGACGAGGTCCTTGGCCTCCTTGAGGCCCAGGGAGGTGAGCTCGCGCACGACCTTGATGACCTGGATCTTCTTGTCGCCGGCACCCTCGAGGATGACGTCGAACTCGTCCTGCTCCTCGGCGGCGGCGGCGTCGCCACCACCCTGGGCCGGGCCGGCGGCAACGGCGACGGCCGCGGCAGCCTTGACGTCGAACTTCTCCTCGAAGGCCGAGACGAACTCGGAGAGCTCGATGAGGGTCATCTCCTCGAACTGAGCGAGCAGGTCTTCCTGAGAGAGCTTCGCCATGATGGGCGATCCTTCCACTAAATTCGGCAGGTGCCGATGTGTCTGAAGAGGCGGGCGTAACGGCCCGCTACGACCCGCGCACTAGGCGGCGCGGATCAATGCGCGAGCCGAATTACTCGGCACCGCCCTGCTCGGCCTGCTTGGCGCGAAGCGCGTCCACGGTGCGGACGAGCTTCGTCGGCAGCGCCTGGAAGAGCTGAGCAGCCTGAGTCTGCTTGCCCTTGAACGCGCCGGCCAGCTTGCTGAGCAGAACCTCGCGGGACTCGAGGTCCGCAAGCTTCTTGAACTCGTCGGCGGAGAGCGCCTTGCCGTCAAGGACACCGCCCTTGATGACGAGGTTCGGGTTCTCCTTGGCGAAGTCACGCAGAGCCTTCGCCGACTCCACCGGGTCACCGGTGACGAAGGCGGCCGCGGTCGAACCAGCAAGCTGGTCGTCCAGCGCGGCGATCCCGGCCTGGTTGGCCGCAATCTTGGTCAGCGTGTTCTTCACCACGGCGTACTGGGCGTTGTCACCGAGCGAACGACGCAGCGTCTTGAGCTGCGCCACGGTGAGCCCCGTGTACGAGGTCAGCACGACGGCGTTCGAGCTGCGGAACTTGTCCTCAAGCTCGGCTACCGCGGCAGCCTTGTCGGGCCTTGCCATGAGCGTCGGCCTCCTTCCGGGTGATGGGACCGCACGGAAGGGGCTGAACAAAACAAAACGCCCCGGGCGCAGGCGCACGGGGCTGAACTCGACCGGATCACGAGAATCCGGGAACTCTTCCACAGTCACCTGCGCGGGTCGTTCGCATCTCAGCGAATCCTTCGGCCACCGCACCCTGACGGGGACAGCGACGACCAGCGGTCTTTGGCTTCTGTGGAAGCGTACGTGATGGCCTGGGCCAGGAGCAAATCAGCCCCTACCGAGGCGCTTCAGGAGATCCGTGAAGGCGACGGTGTCGCCGGCGGGCGGGGCCTGGACGGCAGCCTTGGCGCCGAAGTCGGAGTACTTCGTGGTGAGCGAGGTGCTGCTCCCGTCGGTCTCCGAAGAAGCGACGCGGGTCTCCACCGGGTAGCCGTCCGCACCGATCCAGACCTGCATGAACGTGCCATCGGGAAGCTCGCCCTCGTATCCCTGCGACCCCTTGAAGTCACCGCGCGTCCCGGGACCGAGGTGCTTGACCGCCGACGAGCCGGCCAGGAGGCCGAGCTCCTTGGGCAGGTCCATGGCCGCCACGGTCAGCCCGCCGGTCAGCTGGATCATCAGCTCGTCCCCGGCGGCGGCGCCCTCGGCGTCCACCTTCAGCCAGCGCTTGCCGCCCGTCTGCGCGGTGAGCCCCTTCCCCAGGTCCACATAGGTGGCCCCGGCGGCCGTGACCACGCGCGTCTCGACCGGAGCGCCGGGGATCTCGGCCAGGTAGGACGAGTCGAAGACCTTCAGGTCTGCGGCCACGGGACCCCACGCCTGGACACCGGTGAACGTGCTGCCGCCGGGCGCCTTCTCACCGCCCACGTTGAGGCGCATCTCGACCTCGGCGCTCTTCGCGGCCGAGGCCTTGGCGTACGCGGCCCGGACGGCCTTGGCGGCCTCCTCGGGGCTCTGCGTGCCCGGCTGCGCCGTCGCGGAGGCGCCGGCGGCCTTCTTCGTACCGCCGTCGCCGTCCTGGCATCCCGCGACACCCGCCACGACGGCCGCGGCCGCCAGGGCCGCGGCGGCGCGCTTCCACGCGGACCTGCTCATATCCGTTCCCCACCCTTGATCGACGTCCTGCGTCCCCCGGACCGTAACAAGAAACCGGCCCCGCACCTCCGGAGAGGTGCGGGGCCGGTTGACCACTCAGCGAGCCGGTGAGGCTCAGACCGCGGCCGGGTCCTCCTCGACGAGGAGGTTACGGGTGCGGTTGGAGTCCAGCGGGATGCCGGGGCCCATCGTCGTCGTGATGGCCGCCTTCTTGATGTAGCGACCCTTCGCGGCGGACGGCTTCAGACGGAGGATCTCCTCCAGGGCCGCGGCGTAGTTCTCGACCAGCTTCGTCTCGTCGAAGGAGACCTTGCCGATGATGAAGTGCAGGTTCGAGTGCTTGTCGACGCGGAACTCGATCTTGCCGCCCTTGATGTCGTTGACAGCCTTCGCGACATCGGGGGTGACGGTGCCGACCTTGGGGTTCGGCATGAGACCACGCGGGCCGAGGACGCGGCCGAGGCGGCCGACCTTGCCCATGAGGTCCGGGGTGGCCACAACGGCGTCGAACTCGTTCAGGCGGTTGCCCTTGGAGATCTCGTCGATGAGCTCGTCGGAGCCGACGATGTCGGCGCCCGCGGCGATCGCGGCCTCGGCACGCTCACCGGTCGCGAAGACCAGGACCCGGGCGGTCTTGCCGGTGCCGTGCGGGAGGTTCACGGTGCCACGGACCATCTGGTCGGCCTTGCGCGGGTCGACACCCAGGCGGAAGGCGACCTCGACGGTGCCGTCGAACTTCGTGGTGGCGGTCTCCTTGGCGAGACGGACGGCCTCGAGGGGGGCGTAGAGCCGCTCGCGGTCGACCTTGGCGTCCGCGTTGCGGAGAGCCTTGCTGCGCTTCACTGCTTCTCCTGTGCAGTTACACCATGCGGCTGACGCCGCGTGGCAGGTATGGAGTCGTGGTGCGGACCGCGCCGGCCCTACCACTAAGAGGTCAAACGGGGGGTGATCAGCCCTCGACCGTGATGCCCATGGAACGGGCGGTGCCGGCGATGATCTTGGACGCGGCGTCCAGGTCATTGGCGTTGAGGTCGGGGAGCTTGACCGTGGCGATCTCGCGGACCTGGGCGGCCGTGAGCTTGGCGACCTTGGTCTTGTGCGGCTCGCCGGAGCCCTTCTCCACACCCGCGGCCTTGAGGATCAGCTTGGCGGCCGGCGGAGTCTTGGTGATGAAGGTGAAGGTGCGGTCTTCGTAGACCGTGATCTCCACCGGCACGACCATGCCACGCTGCGACTCGGTCGCGGCGTTGTAGGCCTTGCAGAACTCCATGATGTTGACGCCGTGCTGACCCAGCGCGGGGCCGACCGGCGGGGCCGGGTTGGCCGCACCAGCGTTGATCTGGAGCTTGATAAGCCCCGTGACCTTCTTCTTCTTGGGAGGCATTGCTCTCTCCGGGTCCTAGTGAGAGTGTTCAGCCCGCCTTCCGGTCATCCGGATGCAGGCATACCGCACAACGATAACGGGTATAGACGTGCGGCTAAAAACCGAGCAGGTCAGAGCGGCTGCGAGAGCCACTCTGACCTGGTCGGAAGACGGTGAGATCAGTTCTTCTGGATCTGGTCGAAGCTGAGCTCGACCGGGGTCTCGCGACCGAAGATCTCGACGAGGCCCTTGACCTTCTTCGAGTCCGGGTTGATCTCGTTGATCGTGGCCTGGAGGGTCGCGAACGGGCCGTCGGTGACGGTGACCGAGTCGCCGACCTCGAAGTCCAGGACCTGGACCTCCAGCTTGCGGGCCGGAGCCGGCTTGCCCTCGGCCTCGGCGGCCTCGCGGGCGGCCTTCTCCTCGGCCTCCGGGGCGAGCATCTTGACGATCTCGTCCAGGGTCAGCGGGTACGGGTCGTAGGCGTTGCCCACGAAGCCGGTGACGCCGGGGGTGTTGCGGACGACGCCCCAGGACTCGTTCGTCAGGTCCATGCGGACGAGAACGTAGCCGGGGAGCTTGTTCTGCTTGACGTTCTTCCGCTCGCCGCCCTTGATCTGGACGATCTCTTCCTCGGGGACCTCGGCCTGGTAGATGAAGTCCTCGACGTTGAGCGAGACGGCACGCTGCTCGAGGTTGGCCTTCACGCGCTTCTCGTAGCCCGCGTAGGTGTGGATGACGTACCACTCGCCGGGGAGGGTGCGGAGCTCCTCGCGGAGCGCGGCGACGGGGTCGACCGGGGCGGCCGGCTCGGCCTCCTCCTCGGTCTCGTCCTCGTCGCCCTCGTCCTCGACCTCGGCGGTCTCGTCCTCGTCGGCCTCTTCGGCCTCGTCGATCTCGACGTCCTCGTCCGCAGCGTCCTCTGCAGCGTCGACCTCGACGTCCTCGACGTCCTCGTCGGCGGCCTCGACGATGTCCAGCTCGTCCTCGACGGACTCGGACTCGAAGGCGTCGTTCAGGTTCGCGTCAGACACGGTGGCTGCTTCTTCCTGCGATACAGATGGGGTGGAACAAAAAGTCAGCCGAAGACGTACTTGACTGCTTCCTGGAAGCCATAGTCAATCACGGTGACAAGGCCGATCATGATGACGACGAAGACAATCACCACGGTGGTGTACGTCGTCAGCTGGTTCCGCGTGGGCCAGACGACCTTGCGGAGCTCGGCGATGATCTGGCGGTAGAAGAGCGCGAGACGGCCCAGAGGGCCCTTCTTTCCGCGCTTCCCGCCCTTGCGGGACTTCTTCTTCGACTCTGCGGTCTCGTCGGCATCAGGCATGTCGATGGAGCCTACGGCGTCCGTCACGATCTCTCACCTGATTCCGGGTCGGCCGTGCCGCGCCCGGGTGGAGCCGCACGGCGGTGCAATGAAGTACGTACACATGCGCACAACACCTGGCGGTGTGTGTAGCAGGGCCGGAGGGACTTGAACCCCCAACCGCCGGTTTTGGAGACCGGTGCTCTACCAATTGAGCTACGACCCTTTGTCGGTGCCCCCCAAACGTACCGCATCGTGAGATGTGGTCGGTGCGGGCCAACGAGGAGTGAGCATACGTGGTCATGGGCCCCTACGTCGAACAGAAACCTCGCCGACCTGCCGTCGGACGCTCGTACGACCGGTAATGACCGGTCCTGTCCGGTCCGTGAAACCTGTGTGCCGGGCCTCGGCACGGTCTGGGACGATGGCCCGCATGAGCGCTGCTACCCCTCCCACCGAGCGTCGGGTCTCCGCCCGGATCGGTGCGATCTCCGAGTCCGCCACCCTCGCCGTCGACGCCAAGGCCAAGGCCCTCAAGGCCGCCGGGCGCCCGGTGATCGGTTTCGGCGCGGGTGAGCCCGACTTCCCGACCCCGGACTACATCGTCGACGCGGCCGTCGAGGCCTGCAAGAACCCGAAGTACCACCGCTACACGCCGGCCGGCGGTCTGCCCGAGCTGAAGGCCGCGATCGCCGCCAAGACGCTGCGCGACTCCGGTTACGAGGTCGACGCCTCCCAGGTCCTGGTGACCAACGGCGGCAAGCAGGCGATCTACGAGGCCTTCGCCGCGATCCTCGACCCGGGCGACGAGGTCATCGTCCCGGCGCCGTACTGGACGACGTACCCCGAGTCGATCCGCCTCGCGGGCGGCGTCCCGGTGGAGGTCGTCGCCGACGAGACCACCGGCTACCGGGTCTCGGTGGAGCAGCTGGAGGCGGCGCGCACGGAGAAGACCAAGGTCGTCCTCTTCGTGTCCCCCTCGAACCCGACCGGCGCGGTCTACAGCGAGGCCGAGACCGAGGCGATCGGCCGCTGGGCCGTCGAGCACGGCCTGTGGGTCCTCACGGACGAGATCTACGAGCACCTCGTCTACGGCGACGCCTCCGCCGTCTCGCTCCCGGCGGTCCTGCCGGAGCTGCGCGACAAGTGCATCGTCGTCAACGGCGTGGCGAAGACGTACGCCATGACGGGCTGGCGCGTGGGCTGGATCATCGGCCCGAAGGACGTCGTGAAGGCCGCGACCAACCTGCAGTCGCACGCAACCTCCAACGTCTCCAACGTGGCGCAGGTGGCCGCGATCGCCGCCGTCTCCGGGAACCTGGACGCCGTCAAGGAGATGGGCAAGGCCTTCGACCGCCGCCGCCAGACGATCGTGCGGATGCTCAACGAGATCGAGGGCGTCGTCTGCCCGACGCCGGAGGGCGCGTTCTACGTGTACCCGTCGGTGAAGGGGCTGCTCGGCAAGGAGATCCGCGGCAGGCGCCCGCAGACCTCGGTCGAGCTCGCCGCGCTGATCCTGGACGAGGTCGAGGTCGCGGTCGTCCCGGGCGAGGCCTTCGGCACGCCGGGCTACCTGCGGCTTTCGTACGCGCTCGGTGACGAGGACCTGGTGGAGGGCGTGTCCCGGATCCAGAAGCTGCTCGCCGAGGCGCGCGACTGATCCTCTTCGAGGTGCGGGCCCCCGGTTCTCCGGAACCGGGGGCCCGTTTTTGCGTTCTAGCAAGGTCCCGATCGGGGAAATGGACTTCATTCGTCCATTCGGGTGCGGCAGTATCGGCCAATGGAGCACGTACGCGATCTCACCCTGTTGCCCAAGGCCCATCTGCATCTGCACTTCACCGGTTCGATGCGGCCCACGACGCTCATCGAGCTGGCCGACAAGTACGGCGTGCATCTCCCGGAGGCGCTGAGCAGCGGTACGCCTCCGAAGCTGCGGGCGACCGACGAGCGCGGCTGGTTCCGTTTCCAGCGGCTGTACGACATCGCCCGCTCCTGCCTGCGCGCGCCGGAGGACATCCAGCGGCTGGTCCGGGAGGCGGCCCAGGAGGACGTCAGGGACGGCTCGGGGTGGCTGGAGATCCAGGTCGACCCCACCTCGTACGCCCCGCACCTCGGCGGCCTGATCCCGGCCCTGGAGATCATCCTGGACGCGGTCGACGCGGCCTCGCGGGAGACCGGGCTCGGAATGCGGGTGCTGGTCGCGGCGAACCGGATGAAGCACCCGCTGGAGGCCCGTACGCTCGCGCGGCTCGCGGTGCGGTTCGCGGACCGGGGCGTGGTCGGTTTCGGGCTCTCCAACGACGAACGGCGGGGCATGGCCCGGGACTTCGACCGGGCCTTCGCGATCGCGCGGGAGGGCGGCCTGCTCGCGGCCCCGCACGGCGGCGAGCTGACGGGCCCCTCGTCGGTACGGGACTGCCTGGACGATCTGCGGGCGGCGCGGGTCGGTCACGGGGTGCGGTCGGCGGAGGACCCGAGGCTGCTGCGGAAGCTGGCCGAGAAGGGCGTGACCTGCGAGGTCTGCCCGGCGTCGAACGTGGCCCTGGGCGTGTACGAGAAGCACGAGGACGTCCCGCTGCGGACCCTCTTCGAGGCGGGCGTCCCGATGGCGCTCGGCGCCGACGACCCCCTCCTGTTCGGCTCGCGGCTCGCCGCCCAGTACGAGATCGCCCGCCGGCACCACGGGTTCACGGACGCGGAGCTGGCGGAGCTGGCCCGGCAGTCGGTGCGGGGCTCGGCGGCGCCGGAGGACGTCAAGGCGAAGCTCCTGGCGGGGATCGACGACTGGATCGCCTAGGGCCTGTCCGGCCCGTCCGGCCTATACGGCCCTGATCCGCCGGACAGGACCCAGCCGGCACCGCTCGGTCGAGATCGGCTAGGCGATCCCGCGGAGCAGGGTGCGGGCGAGCGTGCGGGCGAAGTCGTCGAGGGAGTCCGGCGGCCTGCGGTCCGGGGTCATCTCCCATGCGAAGGAGCGCTGCACGCAGGCCCCGAGGAGCAGGGAGGCGGCGGCCATCGGGTCGGCGTCGGCGCTGATGCGGCCGTGCTGCTGCTCGGCGCGGAGGTAGGCGGCGAGGCCTTCGATGGGCTTGTGGGGGCCCATGCCGTACGTGCGCATGGCCTCCTCGTGGCGCCGTTTGAGCTGCGGTTCGGCGTAGAGGGACGCGACGACCGGGAAGGTCTGCTCGTAGAAGAGCGCAGCCTGCCGGGCGACCTCGGTGAGGTTCTCCTCGACGCTGCGGCCGCCGGGGTCGGCGACGAGCGTGCCGAGGAGTCCGGCGAGCTGGGGCAGGCGCTCGTTCAGGACGGTCAGGAAGAGTTCTTCCTTGCTGCTGAAGTACTTGTAGAGCGCGGCTTCCGAGCAGCCGGCCGCCTTGGCGATCTCCTTGGTGGTGGTGCGGGCGAGCCCCGCCGTCCGCATGAGGTCGCGGGCGGCGTCGACGATCCGGGTCCGGGTCGGCTTCTCTTCCATGCATCCTCCAGCGACGCTTGACGTGTGAGTGAGTATCCACTCACCCTGGGGGTGAGTGAACACTTACCCACCCAGGGAGGGTGCGACATGAAGCTCACAGTCTTCGGTGCGACCGGCGGCATCGGCCAGGAGATCGTCCACCAGGCCCTGGCCTCGGGCCACGAGGTGACGGCGGTGGTGCGGGACCCGGCACGGCTCACCGTGACCGGCAGCCGCCTGACGGTCCAGCGCGCCGACCTGGCCGACCCCGAGGCCCTGCGCGGGGCCGTGGCGGGCCGGGACGCGGTGCTCTCGGCCCTCGGCGCCCGGACCCGGGCGGACGCGGGCGTGGCGGCGCGCCTCACCCGCTCGGTGCTCACGGCGATGGAGGCGGAGAAGACGCGCCGGCTCCTGGTGGTCAGCGCGGCCCCGCTGGGCCCGGTCCCGGACGGCCAGGCCCTCGTCGACAAGGCCGTCCTGGCGATCATCAACAACGTCCTGAAGGACATCTACGCCGACCTGCGGGTCATGGAGTCGGACCTCGCCGCGAGCAGCGCCGACTGGACCTCCGTACGCCCGCCCAAGCTGACGAACAAACCGGGCACCGGCCGGTACCGCAAGGTCGTCGGCGGCACCCCGTCCCGGGGCCGCTCCCTGGCCCGCTCGGACGTGGCGCACGCGATGCTGGCGATGATCGACGACCCGGCGACGGTCAGGCAGGGCGTCGGAGTGGCCTACTAGCCGCGTGCTAGAGCTCGACCCCCACGGTGACGGGCTCGTTGACGAGGGTGACCCCGAAGGCGTCCCGTACGCCGGCGACGACCTCGCGGGCGAGGGCGAGGAGGTCCTCGGTGGTCGCCTCGCCGCGGTTGGTGAGGGCGAGCGTGTGCTTGGTGGAGATCCGGGCGGGCCCGGAGCCGTACCCCTTGGTGAACCCGGCCTTGTCGATGAGCCAGGCCGCCGAGGTCTTCACGGCGCCGTCCTCGCCCGCCGGGAAGGCCGGCGGGGCGACGTCCGGTCCGAGCCGCTCGGCCACGCGCGCGAGGAAGGTCTCGTACTCCCCCGCCGTGAGGATCGGGTTGGTGAAGAAGGAGCCCGCGGACCAGGTGTCGTGGTCCTCCGGATCCAGGACCATGCCCTTGCTCGCGCGGAGCTTCAGGACGGTCCCGCGGGCGTGCGCGAGCGGCACCCGCTCGCCCATCGCGACCCCGAGGGCGCGGGCGGTCTGCTCGTACGCGACCGGCGCGGACAGCCCCTCGGCGTCCTCCAGCTCGAAGCGGACCCGCAGCACGACGTACCGGTCGGGCTGGTCCTTGAAGAGGCTGTGCCGGTACGAGAAGGCGCACTCGGCGTTCGTGAGGGTGACGGTCTCCTCGGCGCGCCGGTCGTAGGCGACGACCTCGGTGACGGTCGCGGAGACGTCCTGGCCGTACGCCCCGACGTTCTGGATCGGGGTCGCGCCGGCCGAGCCGGGGATGCCGGCCAGGCACTCGATCCCGGCGAGCCCGGCCTCGACGGTCCGCGCCACGGCGTCCGTCCAGACCTCGCCGGCGGCGAGTTCCAGGCGGGTCCCGTCGAGCGAGAACCCGGTGGTGGCGATGCGCAGCGCCGTGCCGTCGAAGCCCTTGTCCCCGATGACCAGGTTGGAGCCGCCGCCGATGATCAGCAGCGGGGTCCCGGCGGCGTCGGCCTCACGGACCGCGGCGATCACCTCGTCGTCGGTGGCGGCGGTGACGAGCCGGGTGGCGGGTCCGCCGAGCCGGAAGGTGGTCAGGGGCGCGAGGGGGGCGTCTGCGATCTGCTGCACGGGCTCAAGGGTACGGGCCCGCCGCTTCCGCGACGGGCCCGTGACGTTCGTACGGCGGCTCGTACGGTCAGGCGAGGCGGACGACGGCCCGGGACATGCCCAGGACCTTCTGTCCGGCGCTCATGGCCGTGATGTCGACCCGCACCTGCTGGTCGTCCAGCTTGGCGGCGACCTTGGCGGAGACCTCGATCTCGGCGCCCTTGTCGTCGTTGGGGACGACGACCGGCTTGGTGAAGCGGACGCCGTACTCGACGACGGCGGCGGGGTCGCCGGCCCAGTCGGTGACGACGCGGATCGCCTCGGCCATGGTGAACATGCCGTGGGCGATGACGTCGGGGAGGCCGACCCCGACCGCGAACTTCTCGTTCCAGTGGATGGGGTTGAAGTCCCCGGAGGCGCCGGCGTACTGCACGAGCGTGGCGCGGGTCACGGGGAAGGTCTGGGCGGGCAGCTCGGTGCCGACCTCGACCTCGTCGTAGGCGATCTTCGCGGTCATGGTCAGGCCCCCTCGGGTGCGCGGGAGACGAGCTTGGTCCAGGCGGTGACGACGTGCTCGCCGGAGGCGTCGTGGACCTCGCCGCGGATGTCGAGGATGTCGTTGCCGGCGAGGGACTTGATCGCCTCGATGGTGGAGGTGACCGAGAGCCGGTCCCCGGCGCGTACGGGCCGGGTGTAGGCGAACTTCTGGTCGCCGTGGACGACGCGGCTGTAGTCGAGGCCCAGCTGCGGGTCCTCGATGACGGCGCCGGCCGCCTTGAACGTGATGGCGAACACGAAAGTGGGCGGGGCGATCACATCGGAATGTCCGAGCGCCTTGGCCGCCTCGGTGTCGGTGTACGCGGGATTGGCGTCACCGATCGCCTCGGCGAACTCGCGGATCTTCTCGCGGCCGACCTCGTAGGGCGCGGTGGGCGGATAGGTCCGGCCCACGAAGGACTGGTCGAGCGCCATGGACTCGATACCTCCTGGATTTGTTGCCGATGTCATCGGGGGGAGCCGACAAACGACACGAGGCCGCCCCCGAGTGGGGACGGCCTCGTGTACGAGCCTGATTAACGCGTCTCGCGGTGCGCGGTGTGCGAGTTGCAGCGGGGGCAGTGCTTCTTCATCTCAAGACGGTCCGGGTTGTTACGCCGGTTCTTCTTGGTGATGTAGTTCCGCTCCTTGCACTCCACGCAGGCCAGCGTGATCTTCGGGCGGACGTCGGTGGCAGCCACGTGAGTGCTCCTTGACGGACGGATGGACGGATGAACGCATAGAAGAGTAGCCGATCGCAGGACCGACCCCACAATCGGCTACTGTCTGTAGCGGTGACCGGACTTGAACCGGTGACACAGCGATTATGAGCCGCTTGCTCTACCGACTGAGCTACACCGCTTTGATGATCCGGACCCCGCCCGAAGGCGGGATCCCTCTCACCAGAGCCCCAATACGGAATCGAACCGTAGACCTTCTCCTTACCATGGAGACGCTCTACCGACTGAGCTATTGGGGCGAGCGAGGAAGACATTACACGGTCCCCGGCCCATCACCCAAATCCGTTTCCCCTAGGCCTCTCGGCAGCCCTCACCAGGCGTCCCGTACGCCACTCGTGGCCTCATCGGTACGACTATTGCGCTCCTCCTCGAAGCTCGCTCCGAGCGCCCCTAGGCTCGGCCCCACGCTGCGTGATCTTGATCTTGAGGAGCCTTGAGGAGCCCGATGTCAGCCGACAGCAAGCAGCCCCAGCCACCCGAGGACGGGGCCGCCACCACCGCCGACTCGACCTCGCTCCTGCTCTCCCACGCACGGCTCACCGACGGACGGACCGTGGACGTACGGCTCGTCGGCGGCCGGATCGAGGCCGTCGGCACCGCCGGCAGCCTCACCGCCGCGGGCTCCCGCGTCGACCTCGCCGGCTACCTCCTGCTGCCCGCCGCCGCCGAACCCCACG
This sequence comes from Streptomyces sp. NRRL B-24572, assembly GCF_002156145.1. Taxonomy (NCBI): domain Bacteria; kingdom Bacillati; phylum Actinomycetota; class Actinomycetes; order Kitasatosporales; family Streptomycetaceae; genus Streptomyces; species Streptomyces sp. NRRL B-24572. The sequence continues at coordinate 20,879 of NZ_MWIG01000096.1, forward strand.
CCCACGCCGACACCGCGCTCTCCGCCGACACCCCGGGACCCGTCTCGTACGCCCCCGAGGAGGTGCAGCGGCGGGCA
>NZ_MWIG01000960.1:0-9136 GCF_002156145.1 Streptomyces sp. NRRL B-24572
GCGCGGGCCCGCCCGGGAGATTCCCCCGCCCCCGGGCGGGGCCTGCGCCCAACTGTCCGGCGGTGCGGTTGGATTTCGCTAAAGAGCGCGGCGTCCCGGCCTGCGCGGACCCGGCAGAACCGGTCGTGCAGCTTGCTGCCACCGTGCCGTGCTGGCGGGCGGCACGGCACCCCCGCACCCTTGATCGAGAGCGCGTTCGACGCCGTATCGAGGGGGGCACCATGACGGACGCCATGACGGCGGGGCACAGGCCCGCGACGTACACCCACGGGAACGGGGCCGCACCGTTCGGCACCACCCGTCATCTGATCCACTGCCCGCTGTCGTGGGACCGCTGTCTGGACGCACCGGGGGTCGGCGAGGAGCACTTCGTGATCGCCGACCACCTCCCCGACGGGCACCCCCTGTTCAACGACGGGCCCGGTTCGTTCCACGACGTCCAGGTCGTCACCGAGTCGGTGCGGGAGATCGGCGAGTTCGTCGGGCACCGCTACTTCGGCGTGCCGCCGGAGCGTCCCGGCCTCTTCCACGCGTACGGCCTCGATCTCACCGATCTCTCCGCCTGGCGCACCGGCCCGGACGGCGGCAGCCGGCTCACCACCCGGCTGCGGGCGACACCCGTCCACGTCATCAACGGGGTGCCCCGCAGCCTGACGTTCCACGTCGAGGTGAGCATCGACGGCCGCCGCTGCGGCACCGGATCGGCCGGCGTCGTCTTCCTGGCGCCCGCGCTCTACCGCAGCCAGCTCGGGTACGCCCGCCCCGCCGAGGCCTCGCCGCCGGAGGAGGACCGGGCGCCGCTCCGGGCGTCGGCGCGCGCCGACGCCGCGTCGGTCGGCCGCTCCGACCCCGGGAACGTGCTCGTGGGCGAGGCCGAACAGCTCTCGGGAGGCCGTCTGTCGGCCCGCATCCTCACCCAGGGGCTCGGCGCGGTGTTCGCCGGGGCGGACGGCAGGCTGCCCGGACTGCACCTCCTGGAGTCGCTGCGTCAGACCGCCCTGCTCGCCGCCGGCCGCGCCCACGGGCTCGTGGCGGGGCGCAGCACCCTCGCCGCCTCGCAGGTCCAGTTCCGCGGCTCCGCCGCGACCGGCGCCCCGCTGCGCTGTGTCGCCGTGCCCGGTCCGCTGGAGCGGGACCCGGCGGGCAGGCCGTCGCTGCCCGTCACGCTCACGCTCACCCAGGACCGCAAGGCCGTCGCGGAAGCACGCACGGTCGTGGTCCAGGACCTGTGAGGAACCACCCATGAGATTCCGGATCCTGGGCCCCCTCGAGGTCGTGGGCGACCCGGGCCCGGCCTCCGCGGGAGCGCATACGCCCGGCCCCCCCAAGGTCCGCGCCGTCCTGGGCACCCTGCTGGCCAGGACCGGCGAGATCGTGCCGGTCGACGGCCTCGTCGACGAGCTGTGGCCGGACGGCCCGCCGCGCACCGCCCTGACCACCCTGCACGTGTACGTGTCCCAGATCCGCAAGGCGCTGTCCGCCGCGGGGCCGCGCGACGGCCGGGAGGTCCTGGAGACGCGGCGGCCCGGCTACGTCCTGCACACGGCGCCCGGCGAACTCGACCTGGCGGTGTTCGAGGACCTGCGCGAGCAGGGCCGCGACGCGCTCCGGGACGGCGACCACGCCCGCGCCGCCGCCCTGTTGAGGCGGGCCGAGGAGCTCTGGCGCGGCCCGTTCCTGAGCGGCACGCCCTGCGGCCCGCTCCTGGAGGCCACGGCCGCCCGGCTGGAGGAAGCCCGCCTGGAGACCGTCGAGCAGCGCGTCCGGGCCGACCTCCACCTCGGCCGCGCGCGGGAACTCGTCACCGAACTGCGCTCCTTGACCGTCGAGCATCCGCTGCGCGAGGAGCTCCACGCCCTGCTGATCACCGCGCTCCACCGCGACGGCAGGCTGGCGGAGGCCCTGCACGCCTATGCGCAGGTGCGCCGCCGGCTGGTCGACGAGCTCGGCGCCGAACCGGGCGCCCGGCTGCGCGGGCTCCATCAGGAGCTCCTGAGCACCCAGGACGAGCCGCTTCCGCCCGCCACGGCGACGCTCCGCCCCCTCCTGGATCCCACCGTGTCGGGGGGGTTGCCGGCGCCGGACGAGGGTTGGGTGGGCCGTGAGCGCGAACTCGCCCTCGTGGAGCAGGCGTTGACGGAGCCCCGCCCCGGCGGGTGGACCGCCGTGACCGGTCCTCCGGGCTCCGGCAAGACGGCCCTCGCGGTGGCGGCGGCCCGGCGTGCGGCCGACGCGTTCCCCGACGGGTTGCTCTTCCTCGATCTGCGGCCGGACGACGGCCCCGTTCTCGGCCCTGCGCTCTGTCCGGCCCACGACCCCACCCACGGCCCCGCTCTCGGCCCCGCTCTCGGTCCCGCTCTCGGTCCCGCCGAGGCGGCCGCGCGGCTGCTGCGCCTGGCGGGGGTGCCGGCCGGCCCGGCGGTCGAGCCGCTGGAGGCGCTGCACCGTCTGACGGCGGCGCGCCGCATGCTCCTCGTCCTGGACGACGCCCCGTCCGTGGCCCATGTGCGGCCCCTGCTGCCCACCGGCGCGGGCAGCACCGCCCTGGTCACCGGGCGGTCCCTGCCGGACGGTTCGCCGGGGCTCCGCTCCGTGCGCCTCGGCCCGCTCGAACAGACGGAGGCCGAGGAGCTGCTCGCCGCCGCGGGCCCCACGGCCGCCGCGGAGATCGCGCGGCTCTGCGGCCGGCTCCCCCTGGCGCTGCGGGCCGCCGCGCTCCAGCTCTCGGCCCGCCCCCACTGGACGGGCGAGACGCTCGCCGGGCGGCTCCGGGACGAGGCGACCCGCCTGGACGTCCTGCGCGTCGGCGAACTGGACGTGCGGCAGCGTCTGATGAGCGCGTACGAGACGGCTCCGGCGACGGCGCGTGCCGCGTTCCGACTGCTCGGCGTCCTGCCCCCGGGACGGTTCGGGCCGCGCACGGCCGCCGCCGTCCTGGGTCTGGGGACCGGGGCCGCCGCCCCGCTGGTGGAGTGCCTGGTGGACCACCATCTGCTGACGGCCCCCGCCCCGGACACGTACGAGCTTCCCGAGCTGCTCCGGGTCCTCGCCGCGGAATTCCTCGCCGCGGAGGACCCCGAGGAGTCGATCCGTGCGGCGAGGGTGCGGATGTGCGAGGCCTCCGTGGAGTCCTTCGGGACGCCGGCCGCGCCGCCGCTCACCGCCGAGGACCTGGACGCGCCGGCGCGGATCGTGCGGACGGCGCACGGCGCCGGTCTCTGGCCCCTCGTCGTGCGGCTCGCCGACGCTCTGACGGACGACCTGGAGCGCACCGCCGCCTGGGACCTCTGGGAGGAGACGCACACCTTGGCCCTGGACGCCGCCCACCGGGCGCACGACGGTTCCGCGCACGCGCGGATGCTGCGCAAGCTCGCCGACCTCGCCTGGCAGCAGCGTGCCGTCGAGCGGGCCGCCGAGCTGTACGGAGAGGCCGCGCGGCGGGCGGAGGAGGCCGGTGAGGCCGACGAACGGGCCCGGTCGCTGGCCGGTCTCGCCGAACTCCGCCTGGACGGCGGCCGGGTGGAACGCGCCGCCGAGCTGGTGCGCAGCGCCCTCGACGCGGCGGCCGCCGGCGGTGCGGCGGGCCGCTACGAGACCCACCGGGTCCAGGCCCTGGTGGCGATCGAGACCGAGGGGACGGGAGCCGCGGTCGGGCCGCTCACGGACTGCCTCGCCCTCGCGACCGTCCTGGGCGACCGCCGCCGCGAGGCGTACGCGCGCCGGGCCCTGCGCCGTCTCGACGGCCCGCCGGGCCCGCTCGAAGTACGACCGGGAGTGTGGCGGTGGCGACGGGACCGACGACGGTGGGTCCGATGAGGGGGAACGAGATGCTGCTGTCGGAGCGGGCCACGGCGACCGTCGACGCACACCGGCCGCGGGGCCGGGGCGGCGCGCTGGTCGGCCGGGCCGAGGAACTGGCGGCCCTGGAAGGACGTCTGCGCGATCCCGGCGTCCGTCTGCTCACGCTCATCGGTCCGGCGGGGGTCGGCAAGAGCCGTCTGGCCGCCGCGGCCGCCCACGCGGTGACCCGGTCCGGCGCCCCGCCCGTGCCGGGCGACGTCTTCGACGCCGTACGGACACCCGATCCGGCCGGTCCCGGGTCCGTCGCCGACGCGGCGGCGGAACTCACCCGTGCCCCCGGGCGCTCGCTGCTCGTCCTGGACGACTGCGACCACGAACTGCGGCCGTCCGCCGACGCGGTGGCGGCGCTCCTCGACGGCGGGCCCGGGATCACCGTGCTGGCCACCGCGCTCGAACCGCTCGGGGTGTACGGCGAGCAGCTCGTACCGGTGGCGCCGCTGCCGGTCCCCCGGCCGGCCGACCGGGAGGATCCGCACGCCCTCGCGCGGGTGGCGTCCGTGGAGCTGTTCCTGCGGCGCGCCGCCGAGGCGCGGGCCGGGTTCGCCCTGACGGAGGAGAACGCCGGGGACGTCGCGGATCTGTGCGTCCTCCTCGAAGGCCTCCCCCTCGCGCTCGAACTCGCCGCCGCCCGCTGCCGGTCGTATCCGCCGCGCTCGCTGCTCTCCCGCATCCGGCGGCGTCCGGTCGTACTCTCCGGCGGTCCGGCCACCGCACCCGAGCGGCACCGGTCCCTCGCGGCGCTGGCCGCCTGGGGCTGCCGCGGCCTGACGGCAGGTCAACACGCGCTGCTGAGAAGGCTTTCCGTGTACGAGCCGGGGTTCGGGCCGGTCGCTTTCGACCGGCCGGACGAGGAGCACCTGGACGCCCTCCTCGACCGGGGCGTGCTCGCGCTCGTCCCGGACGGACGCCCCGGCGAGCCCGGGTACACCGTGCCGGAGCCGTACCGCTCGTACGGCCGCGACGCCCTGGAGGCGGAGGCCCGGCTCGACACGGCGGCGGACGACCACGCGGACCGGTACGCCCGCCTGGTCTCCGCCGCCGCACCGCGTCTCGGCGGCACCGACCAGGCGCACTGGCTCGGCGTCCTCGCCGCCGAGACGCCCAATGTGCTCGCCGCACTCGACCGGCTGTGCCACCGGGGCGACGAGGGGACGGCCGCGGCGACCGCCCTCGCCTTCCGGGAGGTCTGGCTCGCGCGGGGACTGCTGCGCGAGGGGACGGCCCGGTGCGACCGCCTGGCGCAGGGCGGCCGGGGCGTTCCCGAGGCGACGACGGCCCGTCTGCTCGACCTGTCCGGCGAGCTCGCCGCCGCCCGCGGCGACGCGTCGGAGGCGGTGCGACGGCACCGTGCCGCCCTCGCCCTGTGCAAGCGGCTCGGCGACCGCCGGCAGACGGCGCTCGTCACCGCCCACCTGGGGGCCGCGCTGCTCGCGGACGGTGACGCGCACGGCGCCCTGGCCGCCCTCGAGCCGTCGGCGGCCACGCTCGAGTCGCTGGGCGCCGCCGGGCCCGCCGCCCGCACGGCCGCCCCGCTGGCCGGGGCCCTGCACTCCCTGGGCCGCAGCCGCAAGGCACGGGAGGCGCTCGACCGGGCGCGCGAGGAGCTGCGGCGTCTGGGCGACGGGCGGGGCCTCGTCGAGGCGCTCGCCCGCTCGGCCGAGCTGAGCACGGGACCGGAGCAGCGGGGTGCCGCCGACGGGTTCCTCCGCGAGGCCCTGTCCCTGTGCGCGGAGACCGGTGAGCTCACCCTGCTCCCGTACGTCCTGGAGCTCTTCGCCCTGCACGTCCTGGACACGAGCCCGGCCCAGCAGCCGCGGGTGGTCCGGCTGATCGCCGGGGCCGAGGGCCTGCGGGAACGCCTGGGCACCCGCGCCCCGGAGCCTCGCCGGGCCGCGCTCCGGGAAGCCCTGGACGGGCTGCGCGCACGCCTCGGCCGTACCGCGTTCTCCACCGCCCGGGCGGAGGGCCTGGCGCTGGACGCCGACGCGGCCGTACGCGAGGCGCTGTCGGCTCCGGCCCCCGCGCGGGGGGCGGACGACACGCCCGCCGCCGAGAAGCAGTCGCTCACGCCCCGGCAGATCCAGGTGGCGATGCTGGTGTCGGAAGGACTGACGAACCGCCAGATCGCCGCGAGGCTCGGCCTGTCCGAGTGGACCGTGGTCAACCACGTCCGTCAGGTCATGCGACGCCTCGACTGCTCCTCGCGGGTCCAGGTCGCCTGGGCCATCGGGAAGTGGGCATGAACAGCGCCCCCGGCGGCATGAACAGCGCCCCTGGCGGCCTGGGCAGCGCCCCGGGCGACGTGCGGAGCGCCCTCGCTGCGCTCGTCCCGCCGGCGGACGTCGCGAGCGCGTTCCGCTCGCACGGATGGTGGCGTACGGACACCTTCGCCACCGACCTGCGGCGCGCGGCGGCCCGGTTCCCCCGGCGGGCCGCGATCGTGCAGCACCGCACCCACCGGCCCGCCGGACGACGGACGACGACCCTGGACTACGGACAGCTCGACCTGTACGTCGACCGCTTCGCCGCGGCACTGGCCTCGCTCGGGATCCGGGCCGGCGACCCCGTCGCGTACCAGCTGCCGAACCGCTGGGAGACCGCCGCCCTCTTCCTCGCCTGCCTGCGCCTGGGTGCCGTGGCCGTCCCCGTGCTGCCGACCGTGCGGGCGCGCGGGCTGCGGCGCGTCCTGGAGGCGACCCAGGCGCGGATCTGTGTGGTGCCCGAGGTCTGGGACGGCTACGCCCACGCGGAGGCACTGGCCGAGAGCGCCGCGGAGCTGCCCTGGCTGCGCCACCGCGTGGTCGCCGGCGGGGCGGACGCACCGGGGGTCCCGCGGCCGGCGGGTGCGGTCGACTTCGACGCGTACTTCCTCCGGACCCCGCACGAGCGCGGTCCCCACGGCCGGCGGTCCGTCTCCCCCGACGACCGGGCCGCCGACCGGATCTGCCTGATGGTCACCGTCATGGGGACCGGGGAGTCCTTCCGTACGATCTGCCACACGGCCAACACCCTGTACGCCACGATCAGTACGCAGGACGACCGGACCGGACCCGGTCGACGGGCCGGCGAGGTCTTCTACTCGGCGCTGCCCCTGACCTCCCTCGCCTCCCTCCTCTACACCGTGTGCTGGCCCCTCGCGGTCGGCGGCACCGGGGTCCACGAGGACGTGTGGACGCCCGGCGGCTGTCTGGACCTCATGGACGCGGCACGGGTCGACCAGGCGTACGCCTCCCCCGCCCACTGGGCCGAGGTGCTCGCGACCCAGCGCCGTCGCCCCCGCGCGCTCGGCTCCCTCCGGCTGGTCCTCTCGGGCGGCCGGACGGGCACGGCGGACCACCTGCTGGCCGAGCTCCCCGACGCGCTCGGCGCCTCCGTACGCGTCGTGTGGGGCGCGCCGGAGCTCGGGATGGGGACCCTGACCAGGGGCGACATCCCCGCCGAACGCGAAGGGGCGAGCGACGGCATGCCCCTCACCGGCCTGGAGGTCTCGCCGCTGCCCGGGCGCGGCGAGCCGTCCGCGGGGGCGTCGGCGCTCCGGGTGCGCGGCCCCCACGTCTGTCTGGCGACCTGGCGGCACGGCGATCCCGCGCCGGTGGCCACCTGGGGCGCCTCCGGGGGCTGGCTGGACACCGGGGACCTCGCGAGGCCCGACGGGCTCGGCGGCATCCAGGTGACCGGACGGGCCGGGACCCGGACGGGCGCGCTCTTCATGGTGCCGGTGGACCTGGTGGAGCGGGACCTGCTCGCGCACCCCGGTGTCGCGGAGGTCGCGGTGGTCGGCCACACCGACCAGGAGCTCGGTGAGCGGCCCTGCGCCGTCGTGGTCCCCGCCGTCGAGGAGGCACCGCCCTCGCTCCTCGAGCTGCGCGGGCACCTGACGGCCCTCGGCACCGGCGAGGCCTCCCTGCCGACCCGTCTGGAACTGGTCGGCTCGCTGCCGCGCGACGAACTCGGAGCGGTACGCCGGGACTGGCTCCGGTCCTGGTTGGAACGCCTGCGCCCGGGGCAGCCGCGCACGGTGCCGACGGGGACGTAGCGGCCGGGGGTGGCCGCGCGCTGCCCACGGGGGCCCGCCGGGGCCGGCCACGCTGCCCACCGGGGGAACCCGCCGAGGTCGGAGCGAGCCGTCCACGGGGGTGTGGCCACCAGGTCGGCCGCACACTGCGGCGGGGACGGAGACGTCTGGATCGGAGCGGTTTCACCGGCAGGGGCCGGTGAAGGCGTCCGGTCGTCAGGCCGCGGTGCCGGACGCGCGGGTGGCGAGGGAGGCGAGTTCGGCGCGCCAGGCGACGGGGAGCGGGGCCCGGCGGGCGACGGCTCCGGCGGCGGTGGCCAGCTCCGCGGCCAGCTCGCGCGCCTCGCGCCGCTGCCGGTCGTCGAAGAGCAGCTCCCGCATCAGGTCCGCGCCGTCGCCGAAGTCCGGTCCGCCCGTGAGGAAGCCGTGCAGCCGCCAGGCGGCGTGGACCTTCGCGCCGTAGGCGCCGTAGGCCTCGGCGAGGTCGCGGCGTCCGGCGAGTTCCGCGCCGAGCAGCAGGGGCTGGGCCACGGCGTACCAGCCCGCCGCGCAGCCGCCGGCGCAGCTCCCGGCGACGCAGGATCCGGGCCACGGGTCGTCGCGGTAGGCGGCCCGCGCGGCGGAGGCGCCGTGCGCGCCGAGCACGCGCTCCGTGCGCAGTCGCTCCCACCTGGTCCTGGCCGGCGCGGGCAGGGTGGCGCCGAGCCGGTCGGCGAAGGCGAGCGCGAGGTCGCCGGCGAGGACGGCGGTGTGCACGCCGAACCGCCGGGACTCGCCCTGCCAGCCGTTGCGCTCGTGTTCGGCGGCATGGCTCACGTGGAGGGTGGGCAGGCCCCGGCGCAGCACGGCGCCGTCGCGGGTGTCGCCGCGGATGGTCCAGCAGGTGTCGAGGAGTTCCAGGGCCGCCGCCGCGTCCACGGCCGCCGGGGCGTCCGGGTCCCCTCCGGCGGCGAGGTAGCCGGTGAGGAGGAGGACGGGGCGGATGCGGTCGCCGCTGCCGCGGACGATCGTCGCGACGTCGCTGATCAGGGCCGCCGCGTGCCGGTCGGCGACGGCCCAGTGCCGGTGCTCGGCCGTGAGCAGGTCGCCGATCCTCGTCTCGACCCGGTCGAGCACCCGGTCGCGGATCGTCGTGGGTGCCACGGGTGCGGTGGTGTGCCGGGCCGGTCGTTGCTGCGTCATGGTGCTTCCCCTCACTGGGCTGCGCTCATGACCCAGCCTGCGGGGGCGGGGTGGCGCGGCCCAGTGAGGGGAAGCACC
>NZ_MWIG01000961.1:0-2917 GCF_002156145.1 Streptomyces sp. NRRL B-24572
GCCGACACCGCCACCGAACTCGTCCCCCGGGCCGTCGACGCCTCCGGCGTCCTCGTCACCCTCTCCGCGCCCCCGCCCGGCGTGATCGAGTTCAACGGCGGTTACCTCCACCCCTCCCTCCAGCCCGAGGGCGCTCTCGGGCTGGAGGGAGGGGTGGAGGTAACCGCCGTTGAACTCGATCACCGCGGGCGGCCAGTCCGCGATCAGCACCGCCCTGCGCGCCCTCGCTCCGCCCGGCACCCCCGTCCTCGTCGAGTCGCCCACCTACCCCGGCATGCTCGCCGTCGCCCGCGCGGCCGGACTCCGCCCCGTCCCCGTGCCGACCGACGCCGACGGAGTGCGCCCCGAACTCCTCGAAGCCGCCTTCCGCGCCACCGGCGCCCGTGTCTTCGTCTGCCAGCCGCTCTTCCAGAATCCGACCGGGACCACGCTGCGACCCGAGCGCCGCCGGGAGACCGTCCGCATCGCCCGTGCCGCCGGAGCCTTCGTCGTCGAGGACGACTTCGCCCGCCGCCTCGTCCACGAGGACGCGGGGCCGCTCCCCGCACCCCTCGCCGCCGACGACCCCGACGGCGTCGTCGTCCACGTCCGCTCCCTCACCAAGATCACCTCGGCGAGCCTCCGCGTCGGCGCCCTCGCCGCCCGCGGACCCGTCCTGGAACGCCTGCGAGCCATCCAGGTCGTCGACAGCTTCTTCGTCCCCCGCCCCCTCCAGGAGGCCGCGCTCGAACTCGTCGGTTCCCCGGCCTGGCCCCGCCATCTCCGCGCCGTCGCCCAGGAGCTCAGGAGCCGCCGGGAGGTCATGACCGGAGCCCTCGCCCTCCACCTCCCCGAACTCGCCCTGCCGCACATCCCCTCCGGCGGCTACCAGCTCTGGCTGCGCCTCCCCGACACCCTCTCCGAGGCCTCCCTCCTCGCCGCCGGCCTGCGCGCCGGAGTCGCCGCGGCCCCCGGCCGCCCCTACTTCTGCGCCGAACCCCCCGCCGGCCACATCCGGCTGAGTTTCGCGGGTGTCGCGGGCCCCACGGAGATCGTCGAGGGCGTCCGCCGCCTGCGGACGGCGGTCGACGAACTCACCGGCTGACCGCGAGGGCGGGCCGCGCCGGGACCCGGCACGGCCCGCCCCAGGTCCCTGGCCCCGGGCAAATTCGCCTGACAAGCCCGCACGCCCCTGGAAGCCTTCGCCCATGAGCGACAGCACCACAACCGACGCCCCCGGCGACCCCGTCATGCACGGGGCGTACGAGATCTCAGCCGACCCCGCCCGGATCGACGCGGCCCGCGTCCACCACTGGCTGTCCACCGACGCCTACTGGGCCCTCGGCCGACCTCGGGAGAAGCAGGACAGCGCCATCGCCGGCTCGCTGAACCTCGGCGCCTACCACCGGGAGACCGGCGAGATGAGCGCCTACGCGCGCGTCGTCACCGACTACGCCACCTTCGCCTGGCTCTGTGACGTCTACGTCGACCGCCCGGCCCGCGGCACCGGCCTCGGCACCGCGCTCGTCACCGCCGTCCGCGACCACCTCGCACCGTACGGACTGCGCCGCATCATGCTCGCCACCGCCGACGCGCACGGCGTGTACGAGAAGGTGGGTTTCACGCCACTGCAGAATCCGGACAAGTGGATGGCTCTCGGGCAGCAGTGAGCCCCATCCCCTCCGGCCCCGCCACATGACCCCTTGACCAGCGGGGCCGCCGGCCTCACGATCGCGGCCATGAGTCTTCGGGTGACGCTCGTCACAGCGGCACGCAGCTCCTCCCTGCTCGCCGAACGCTTCGACGACGACCGGCCACTGGACGAGGCCGGCTGGTACGAGGTGCAGCAGGCCGCGCCCGCGCTCATCCCGCTCGGCGCGGCCGAACTGCGCTACTGCTCCCCGACCCCGCGCAGCCGCGCCACCGGCACCGCCCTCGGCTACGCGCCCCTCGCCCAGCCCGCGCTGCGCGACTGCGACATGGGCCGCTGGCGGGGCCTGACCCTCGCCGAGGTCGCCGCCCTCGAACCGGCCGCCGTCGACGCCTGGCTCACCGACGCCCGCACGGCCCCGCACGGCGGCGAACCGCTCCTCGCCTTCATCACCCGCATAGGGAACTGGCTGGACACCCGCCCCGCCGAGGACGGCTCCATCGTCGCCGTCGCCGAACCCTCCGTCGTGCGCGCCGCACTCGTGTACGCCCTCAAGGCACACCCCGCCACCTACTGGAACGTCGACGTCCGCCCCCTCTCCACGATCACCCTCACCGGCCGCCCCGGCCTCTGGCACCTCCAACTGGACGCGGCCCTGCGCTGACGGCCCCGGGACCGGCTAGCCTGGCTTCACGATGAACCGTTTGAGCACGTCATGGGGCGCCTTCACGCTGACCCGCTTCCCCGAGGACCCGCGCGACCAGCTGCGCGCCTGGGACGCGTCCGACGAGTACCTCCTCGGGCACCTCGCCGAGACCGGGACCGACCTCTCCGGCACCGTCGCCGTCCTCGGCGACCGCTGGGGAGCCCTCGTCACCGCGCTCCAGGCCGCGGGACCCCGCGAACTCGTCCAGATCACCGACTCGTACCTCGGCGGGCAGGCCACCCGGGCCAACCTCGCGCGCGCCGGGGCCGCTCCGGACGCCGTCCGGCTCCTCACCACCCAGGACCCGCCGCCCGAGCGGATCGACGTGCTCCTCGTCCGCGTCCCCAAGAGCCTCGCGCTCCTGGAGGACCAGCTCCACCGGCTCGCGCCGGCCGTGCACGAGGGCACCGTGATCGTCGGCACGGGCATGGTCAAGGAGATCCACACCTCCACGCTCAAGCTCTTCGAGCGGATCCTCGGCCCCACCCGCACCTCGCTCGCGGTGAAGAAGGCCCGGCTGATCCACACCACCCCCGATCCGTCCCTCACGCCCGGCCCGAACCCTGCCTCTTATACACACT
>NZ_MWIG01000962.1:0-746 GCF_002156145.1 Streptomyces sp. NRRL B-24572
CGAACCGGGCGCCGACCGGGATCAGGCCCGAGGAACGGCCTCGACCAGGACCTTCCCGGGAGGATCCGTCCGGCCCGCCGCGATGTCCATGACGAAGTCAGGGAACTCGGCGAGGGCGATGCGCCGCGAGACCAGCCGGTCCAGGGGAAAGGCCTCCGGATGCTCCGCGCGCAGCCTGAAGCCCTCCTCGTAGTCCTCCTTGAAGCACCCGTACGCGCCCGACACGCCGAGCCGCTTCCCGGCGTGGTCCACCCACGTGAGGAGTTCGCCCCGGCGGACGGCGTCGACGTCCACCGGCCCCCCGGGGAAGCGGTCGCCCTTCCGGGTGCCGCCGTAGACGAGCACGACCGCCCCGTCGCGGGCCAGGCGGCCCGCGGTCTCCAGGAGTTCCGCGGTGGCCACCGTCGGCGCGACGACGACCACGTCGAACGCGTCGGGGTGCGCCCCCGCCTCCGACAGCGGACGGATCTCGTCCGCGGCGAGGATGTCCTGCTCACGGGCGAAGGCGCGGCGGGCCCCGCCGCGGTTGAACACCGTGACCGACGCCCCCAGATGGCGGGCGTACATGGCGAACATCAGTCCCGCGCAGCCGGCGCCGACGATCCCGACCCGCTTCCCCCCGAGGGAGTCGAGCCGTGTGAGTTCGAGCAGCTTCCGCAGGGCGTGCACGATGCAGGCGAACGGCTCCGGCATCCAGACGTCCTTGCCGTCGTACGGCCCGGGGACCCGTACGACGGCCTGCTCCA
>NZ_MWIG01000963.1:0-1438 GCF_002156145.1 Streptomyces sp. NRRL B-24572
GCTACAACGGCCTGGGCCGCATCAACGGCAACGAGGTCGGCAGTGTGGGCGGCGGGGGCCGGGGCGGCCCAGGCCGTTGTAGCCGAAGGTCAGCTCCAGGAAGCTGTTGTGCTGCGAGCCTCCGACGTACGGACGGGAGGACGCCGGCCACAGCTCGACCACGGCCACCCACCAGCCCGCCGAGACGAGCATCGCGAGCCCGCCCAGGGCGAGCCGGCCGAGCCGCCGCACGAAGCCGCCCGGCGCGCACACCACGTACACGAGGGCGAGCGGCGGCAGGATCAGGAAGGCCTGCAGGGTCTTCGCGAGGAAGGCGAAGCCGAAGGCCACGCCCGCCCACACCAGCCACTTCGCACTGCCCGACTCCCGCTCCAGGGCGCGCAGCACGCAGTACACCGCGACCGTCATGAGCAGCGCGAGCAGCGCGTCCGGGTTGTTGAAGCGGAACATCAGCGCGGCGACCGGCGTCAGCGCGAGGACCGCGCCAGCGATCAGACCGGCGCCCGCGCCGAACCGCCGCCGGACGGCCGCGTAGAGCACGGCGACCGTGCCCACGCCCATGAGCACCTCGGGCACGAGGATCTGCCAGGAACCGAGCCCGAAGAGGCGGACGGAGAGGGCCATCGGCCAGAGCGCGGCCGGCGGCTTGTCGACGGTGATGGCGTTGGCCGCGTCGAGGGAGCCGAAGAAGAAGGCCTTCCAGCTCTCGGAGCCCGCCTGGACGGCGGCGGAGTAGAAGGAGTTGGCATAACCGGAGGCGCTCAGGTTCCACAGGTGGAGCAGCGCGGTCGCGGCGAGCAGGGCGAGGAAGGCGGGCCGGACCCAGGGGGCGTCCTCGGCGCGTCCGCGCCACAGCCGGGCGGGCCGGCCGGCGCGGGGCGCCGCGTGGACGGCAATGGGCTCAGTGGTCATCGTTCGTTCCTTGCTGAAGCGCGGTCCGGGAAGACCCAGAGCCGGAAGAGGAGGAAGCGCAGGACGGTCGCGGCGAGGTTGGCGACGATCAGGACGGCGAGCTCGGTGGAGTGCGCCGGATCGCCGCTCGCCGCGCCGAGGGCGGCGAGCGAGCCGCTGGTCAGGGCGAGGCCGATGGCGAAGACCACGAGCCCCTGCGCCTGGTGGCGGACGGCCCGGTCCCGGCCCCGCACGCCGAAGGTGAGCCGCCGGTTGGCGGCCGTGTTGGCGACGGCGGAGACGAGGAGGGCGGCGGCGTTGGCGGGCTGCGGGCCGAGAGCGAGCCGGAAGGCCGAGTACAGCGCGAGGTAGAGGAGCGTCGACAGGACCCCGACCACGCAGAAGCCGACGAGCTGGCGGGCGAGGCCGCCCGGCACGCCGTTCAGCTCGCGGTCCCGGGGGTCGTCGCCGAACGGCCGGGCGAGCCGGTCGAGGGGCAGCGAACCCGTCGCGAGGGCCCGCCCCACCCGCCACACGCCCTTCAGGT
>NZ_MWIG01000964.1:0-146 GCF_002156145.1 Streptomyces sp. NRRL B-24572
CCCTCCTCGTCGGCCTCTTCTTCGCCAGCATGTACGGCGGATACTTCGGCGCCGCCCAGGGCGTCCTCTACCTCTCCCTCATGGGCCTGCTGCTCCACGACGACCTGCAGCGCATCAACGCCGTCAAGAACATCCTCGGCGCCCTC
>NZ_MWIG01000964.1:199-582 GCF_002156145.1 Streptomyces sp. NRRL B-24572
CGGGCCCTTCGCACGTCTGCGGCTCACGCCTCACGAGGACGGATCACGGGCTACAACGCCGGATCACGGCTCTACGCGGCCGAGTTGGCCAGCCACTCCGGCAGCTCCGACCGCTCGCTCGCCCGCATCGCGAGCAGCATCGCGTCCGCCGGCGTCGGCTCGAACGGCTGGTGCAGCAGCGGCATCCCCGCCTGCTCCGGCGTCCGGTCGGCCTTGCGGTGGTTGTCCTCGGCACAGGAAGCGACCGTATTCAGCCAGCTGTCCCCACCACCCTGGGCCCGCGGCACGACGTGGTCCACCGTCGTCGCCCGCCTCCCGCAGTACGCGCACCGGTGCTGGTCCCGGACCAGCACCCCCCTCCTCGACCACGGGGCCTGTCTTCG
>NZ_MWIG01000965.1:0-605 GCF_002156145.1 Streptomyces sp. NRRL B-24572
CCCCGCTCGATCCCCGTCCGATCGATCTCGCCGCCAACGCGGTGCTGGTCCTCCAAACCCAGCTGCGCCTGGCCTCCCACGACGGCCTCTCCCGACTGCTCCAGGGCTTTGTCTCGGTGACTGATGCCGCCCAGGAAACCGCAACCACCCAGGCACTGCGCGACCTCACTGACATCTCAGAACTGCTGAGCGCGGGGGAAGCCCAGCGCGCCGAACAGGCCGCATCCGCTGCCATCGCCACCGTATCCGAGCCCTGGACCAAGTCCACGGCAGAGTTGAAACGCCTGCTCATCGAAGCTCTCGTCCAGCAGGAAAAGTGGCAGGACGCCCATGCGGCGCTCACCGACTTCCTGCCCTACTCCGGGCCTCGCACCCTGCACAGCTTCTCCGTGCGAAACCTCGTACACAATGCCGGCCTTGCCGGCGCATGGAAGTGGGTCACGACCGGAAACCAGCAGGCGGTCGAGTTCTTGGGGCGCCTCCTCGAGGAAACCAGCATCGACGAGAACCCAGCGCCGGAAATCCCCACGGATCACGCGCGCTTCGTCCTCCTGCGTCTGGTGCACGGCATGTGGCGATCCTTCAGCACCGACTCCGCGGCCTCC
>NZ_MWIG01000966.1:0-1433 GCF_002156145.1 Streptomyces sp. NRRL B-24572
AGCGAGGCCGAGGACGCCGTCCAGGAGGCCTGGTTCAAGCTCAGCCGCAGCGACGTCAGCGGCGTGGAGAACCTCAGCGGCTGGCTGACCACGGTCGTCGGCCG
The DNA here is from genome assembly GCF_002156145.1 of Streptomyces sp. NRRL B-24572. Taxonomy (NCBI): domain Bacteria; kingdom Bacillati; phylum Actinomycetota; class Actinomycetes; order Kitasatosporales; family Streptomycetaceae; genus Streptomyces; species Streptomyces sp. NRRL B-24572. The sequence goes on from NZ_MWIG01000966.1 coordinate 105, forward strand.
CGTCTGCCTCGACATGCTGCGCTCGCGCGGCTCGCGCCGCGAGGACCCGCTGGAGTACTACGTCCCCGATCCGGTGGTCCGGGTCGCCGACACCACCGACCCGGAGCACGCGGCCGAGCTCACCGAGTCCGTCGGGCTCGCGCTCCTCGTCGTCCTGGACACCCTGGGTCCCGCGGAGCGGCTCGCGTTCGTGCTGCACGACATGTTCGCCGTCTCCTTCGACGAGATCGCGAAGATCGTGGACCGCACCCCGGCCGCGACCCGCCAGCTCGCCAGCCGCGCCCGCCGCCGGGTGCAGGACGCCACCCCGGCGCCCGGTCCGGACGCGCGGCGGCAGCGGGAGATCGCCGACGCCTTCCTCGCCGCGGCGCACGGCGGCGACTTCGAGGGGCTGCTCGCCGTCCTCGACCCGGACGTGGTGCTGCGCGCGGACGGGGGCAGGACCCTCGCGGCCGTCTCCAAGGTCGTGCGGGGCGCCGAGGCGGTCATCGCGCAGGCCCTCACGTACGCGAAGTTCCGTACGGGCGTGCTGCAGGTCGTGGCCAACGGCCAGCCCGCGGTGGTGTCGGTCGTCCAGGGCCGCCCCGGCTCGATCATGACGTTCACGATCGTCGAGGACCGCATCGTCGAGCTGCACATCCTGGCGGACCCGGAGCGGATGGCCACGCTCGGCCTCACGGAGGAGGACCTGGCCCGCGCGGAGTACTGAGCCGAGCGGAGTACCGGGACCGGGGCCGTACCGAGTGCGGCTCCGGACGCGCGCGGCCCTCGCCATGTGCGGCCCCGGACACGTGCGCCCTCGCCGCGTGCGGCCCCGGACGGGGGCGGCCCCGGACGGGGGCGGTCCCGGACGGGGGCGGCCCCGGACGAGGGCCGGTCACCTCTCCCTGGCGGCCCACCAGCTCCCGGCCGCCAGGGAGACGCCCGCGCTCGCGACGCCGAGGAGGGCGCCCGCGGCGACGTCGCCCGGGTAGTGCACCCCGGTGTGGACCCGGGAGTAGCCCACGGTCCACGCCAGGGCCACGAGGGGCAGCGAGGCGTGCGGCAGCACCGAGCCGACGGCGGTGGCGAAGGCGACCGCCGACGCGGTGTGCCCGGAGGGGAACGACGCCGAGGCCGGCATGGGGACATGCCGGCCCACCACCACCCGGGCCGCCTCCCGGTCCGGCCTCGGCCGGTGGACGAGCCGCTTGCCGAGCAGGTTCGCCGAGGCCGAGGCCACCGCGATCGCCCCGACCCCGGCGAGCGCGGCCCGGCGCGGCCGGCCCGGCACGAGCGCGAGCGCCGCCGCGCCGAACACCAGCGCCTTCACGAGCCGAACGCCCGCGA
>NZ_MWIG01000967.1:0-3816 GCF_002156145.1 Streptomyces sp. NRRL B-24572
CGGCAGCGACGACAGCGGCAGCCAGGCGGAGGCGGTGCCGCTGTCGTCGCTGCCGGGGCCGAAGAGGTGCGGGGCGAGCTGCGCCTGGAGGTCGGCCGGGGTGGGCCGGCGGGTGACGTCCGTCTGCATGCAGGAGTCGATGAGGGGCCGCAGCTCGTCCGGCAGGCCCTCCAGGTCCGGGCCCTCGCGCAGCAGCATGAAGACGGTCTCGACCGGGTTGGCGCCGTGGAAGGGCGCGTGGCCGGTGGCGGCGAAGACCAGCATCGAGCCCAGCGAGAAGATGTCGCTGGCGCCGGTGACGCTGCGCGAGTCGCGGGCCTGCTCGGGCGACATGTAGGCGGGGGTGCCGACGGCGACGTTGGTCATGGTCAGGCGCGTGTTGGAGACGCCCGACGCGATGCCGAAGTCGATCACCCGGGGGCCGTCCTCGACGACGAGGACGTTGGAGGGCTTGAGGTCGCGGTGGACCAGGCCCGCGCCGTGGATGGACTGCAGGGCCTCGGCGACGCCCGCGGCGAGCCAGCGGACGGCCTGGGCCGGAAGCGGCCCGCACTCGTTCACTATCTCTTCGAGAGAGGGCGCCGGGACGTAGGCGGTGGCGAGCCAGGGCACGGCGGCGCGCGGGTCGGCGTCGACGACGGCGGCCGTGTAGAAGCCGGAGACCGCCCGGGCGGCCTCCACCTCCCGGGTGAAGCGGACCCGGAACAGCTGGTCCTCCGCGAGCTCCGTGCGCACGGTCTTGATCGCCACGCGCCGGCCCGAGGCCGAGCGCGCGAGATAGACCAGGCCCATTCCGCCCGCGCCGAGCCGGCCCAGCACCTCGAAGGGCCCGATACGTCTCGGGTCGTGCTGCGTCAGCTGTTCCACTTGCCTGCCACCTCCCCGTACGGGCCATGAGGGTACGGCCCCGTGGCCCCTGATTCTTCCTGTCCGAGGGCCCCGTTGCGAACCCGGGGGCGGATCGGGGTGTCACACGTCATAACGGGGTGCTGCGGTACGGGGTGCGCCGGGCGGTACGACCCGGGACGGATCAGTCCATAGCGGACGGTTTCGGTTCCGCGCGTACGGCGAAGCGGGCGCCCTGGTTGTCGTGGAGGACGGCGACGCGGCCGTGCGGGGCGTCGAAGGCCGGGGTGACGACCCGTCCGCCGAGCCGGACGGTGGTCTCGCAGGCCTCGTCGCAGTCGGCGACGGCGAAGTGGACGAGGACGTGGCCGGGCATCTCGGCGGGGAAGTCGTCGGTGATGACGGCCCGCCCGCCGAAGGCGCTCCCGCCGCCGGGCCGGGAGCCGGGGGGCGACCAGACGCGGTAGTCGACGCCGGCGCCCCCGCCCTCCGCCCCGGCGTCGGCCTGGCGGCCGAGGTAGCCGAAGACGGTGGCGTAGAAGGTGTCGACGGCGTCCGGGCGGCGGGTGTGGACCTCCATCCAGCAGAAGGCGCCGGGCTCGTTCGTGACCTCGAAGCCGTCGGGGTCCCCCTCCTGGCGGATGCCGAAGACGGCGCCGCCGGGGTCGGCGGCGAGGGCGTACACGCCGAAGGGGCCGACGGGGTAGGGCTCCATGACCATCTGCCCGCCGGCGGCCTTGATCCGGGCGGCGAGGGTGCCCGCGTCCTCGGTGGCGAGGTAGAGGGTCCAGGTGGTGGGCATGCGCCCGTCGCGCTTGGGGACGAGTCCGGCGACCCGGCGGCCGTCGAGGAGGGCCTCGTCGCGGGCGGGGTCGAAGGTCCAGCCGAAGAGCTCGCCGTAGAAGCGCTTGCCCGCTTCCAGGTCGGGGAGCTGTGCGTCCACCCAGCAAGGGGTGCCCTCAGTGCGTACGGCCATGTCCACACGCTAGGACGGCGGGGGCGGCCCCGCACGCCCCGACATGCGAACAAAGAGACGATTCGGCGGGCCGGAACCCTTGCGGTGCTTGGGTTGTCCACCGAAGTTGTCCACAGGCTGTTCATAAGCCGATTCGGGTACGGCGCTCCCCCGGCCGGCTCCCCGGCAGGCTCCCCGCGCCCCCGCCGGCTCCGAAGTGGCTCGAACCCGTCCCCGGGCTCCCGCGCCCCGACCCGCGCCGACCTCGCAGAACGCTCCCGGGACAAGGGTGCACCCCATTTGCAGTCGGCCGAATCGCGCGCAGACCCCCCCTCGGTAAGCTGACGGCATGACAGGACAAGTACGCACCGTCGACGGCCGCGTGGCCGGACGACGCGGTCAGGCGACGCGGCAGAAGCTGCTCGACTGCCTCGGTGAGATGCTCAGCTCCTCGCCCTACCGGGACGTCAAGGTCATCGATGTGGCCCGGAAGGCGGGTACTTCACCCGCGACGTTCTATCAGTACTTCCCGGACGTCGAGGGAGCGGTCCTCGAGATCGCGGAGGAAATGGCCAAGGAGGGGGCCGCGTTGACCGATCTGGTCTCCGGCCGCTCCTGGGTCGGCAAGGCCGGCTGGCAGACCTCGGAGGAACTCGTCGAGGGCTTCCTGGACTTCTGGCGGAAGCACGACGCGATCCTGCGGGTCGTGGACCTCGGCGCCGCCGAGGGCGACAAGCGGTTCTACAAGATCCGCATGAAGATCCTGAACTCGGTCACCAACTCCCTCACGGACGCGGTGAAGGAGCTCCAGGCCAAGGGCAAGGTCGACAAGGACGTCAGCCCCGCCGCGATGGCCGGCTCCCTGGTGGCGATGCTGGCCTCGGTCGCCGGCCACCAGAAGGGCTTCCAGACCTGGGGCGTGAAGCAGGCCGAACTCAAGCCGAACCTCGCCCTGTTGGTTCACCTGGGCATCACCGGCAAGAAGCCGACCAGATAGCCCTACTCCCGCTCCTTCACCCGTCCTGTCGCCGACGCCGGCGGCGGCCCGCTCCCCCGAACCTGAGCGGGACGCCGTCGGCGTCGCCGTGTCCGGGGCCGGAGCCGACCGCCGTCGGTGTCGCCGCGTCCAAGGCCGGAGCCGACCGCCGTCGGGTCCAGGACCGGCCCCCCCCCCTTCACCTCCGGGTCAGCCGGAAGAGCCGGATCTCACGCTCGATCCGCGCCTGGTACGTGGCGTACGGAGGCCAGAACTCGAGCGCCGCCTTCCAGGCCGCCGCCCGTTCCTCGCCCGCGAGGAGCTCCGCCCGTACGGGTACGTCCTCGCCCCGCCAGTTGACCTCGACGTCCGGATGGGCGAGCAGGTTCGCCGTCCAGGCCGGGTGGCCCGGCCGGCCGAAGTTGGAGCCGATGAGGAGCCAGCGGCCGTCCCCCTCCGGCATGCAGGCGAGCGGGGTGACCCGCGGCTGCCCGCTCTTCGCGCCCCGGGCGGTGAGGATCACCCCGGGCAGCATCCGCGCGCTGAGCAGCACCTTCCCCCTGGTCAGCCGGTGCACGGCCCGGTCCATGGCGGGGATGAGGTGCGGCGCGACCTTGGCGAAGGTCCGGGTCGAGGACACCTTCTGCACGAGCTTCCGTCCCATGGGCATCTACGCCGCCGCCTCTCCGAAGAGTCCGGTCCGTTCCGCCGCCCGGTCGCGCAGCCGCCGGGCGGGTCCGAAGAGCAGTTCGTCGGAGGCGGCCCGCTTGAAGCAGAGGTCCTCCCAGCCGGCACCGGTGCCGCCGCACTCCGCCGCGGTGGCGCGCAGGGCCTCCAGGGCGTGCGCGAGGGCGAGCGGCCCGCCGTCGGGTTCACGGGCCGCGCAGTGCGTCAGCGAGCGGGCCGCCTCGACCTGGACGTACAGGTCGGCGAGGCGGTGCCGGTCCGGCCGTTCGCGGGTGCGGTCGAGGGCGGCCCCCGCGGTGCCGACGGCCTCGGCGGCCAGCATCACGGCGGCGGTGCGGCCGGTGGCGGCGAG
>NZ_MWIG01000968.1:0-6471 GCF_002156145.1 Streptomyces sp. NRRL B-24572
GGGGCAGGGGCGGCGGCACGCCCCTGCCCCGGCGGCCCCTCTCTCCTGGAGGAACGAGAAGGCCGTAGCACAAGTCTAGCATCTCTTTTGGTTCAACCAAAGGTATGGCGAGCTCCGGATGCTTCAATTCCGTTGTGGTGATGGCGTGTTGACGCATCCACGCCATGGCGGGTCCACGCACGGAGAATCCCTGGATTCGATTCGGGGGCCGGGACAGAATGGAGATGTCTTCAGGGAACGCCCGGCGGCACGGGCCCCGGAAGGCGGAATTGACATTCCAAGTCCTGGAGGAATCATGTCCGTTCAGCAGAACTCCGGTATCCGCAAGGCCGTCCGCCAGTTCATGGTCGCGATGGTGGCGTGTACGGCGGTCGCGGCCGGTGCCGCCTTCGCCGTCTCCCCGGACAGCACCGCCCCGGTCACCCCCCAGACCGTCGCCGGCGTCGCGGACGACAACGGCTGGCCGGTCGTTCCGCCGAACCCGACCCCCACCAACTGATTTCACGAATCCGGGAATTGCCCTCGGAATCATCCCCCCACCACCAGGCCCCGCGATCGCTGCCACGATTGCGGGGCCCAGGGCGTTTTCGAAACAGCCTCAGCAGCCGGAACAGCCTAAGCAGCGCAGTCCCGAAAAGATCGAAAAGAATCAGTCCAGCCAGCCGAGCCGCACCGCCCGCGCGCCCGCCTCGAACCGGCTCGTCGCCCCCAGCTCCTGCATCAGCTCCGAGATCATCCGGCTGACCGTCCGCAGCGACACCCCGAGCGTCCGCGCGATCCGCTCGTCCTTCATCCCCGAGGCCAGCATGTGCAGCGCCGCCCGCTGCTGCTCCGAGAGCCCGTCGCCGCCCGCCTCCGCCACCGCCTCGTTCCCGTACGGGGTCGCCGTGTGCCAGCAGTGCTCGTACAGGCTCAGATACGGCCGTACGAGCGCACTGCCCCGCGCCAGGATCGCGCCCTCGCCCGGCTCCTCCGGCCGGATCGGCACCAGGGCGAACTGCTGGTCGGCGATGATCAGGTTCATCGGCACCACCGGCGCGAGCCGGATCTCCACCCCCAGCTCCGCGCGCTGCCCGAGGAACTTCTCCATCTGCGGGTCCGTGGCCTCCTGCCGGCCGTAGATGGCGCGCACCCGCACCCCGTTGGCGAGCTGCCGCCGGTCCCGGTCGAGCATCCGGTCCGGGTTCTGCCGGCCCGGCGTCCCCGGGTGCAGCGAGGCCGAACTCTCCTGCATCACATCGGTGATGTCCTCGATGGCCTGCTGGATCCTGCGGTAGTCGGTCAGCGCCTCGACGTGCGCCTCCGCCCGGGTCAGCGCCGCGGCCCGCAGATAGGAGCCCGCCAGGACCTCAAGGGTGCTGTACGCCTCGTCCGCCTCGGCCAGGTGCTCCCGCAGCCGCTCCCGCTCCCGCTCCAGGAGCCGGAGGAGCGCGATCTCCGGGTCGATCGCCGCCACCGTGTCCGTCTCGGACCGCCAGCTGCCGTCCTGCACGGCCGCGACGGTGGCGTGCGCCTGCCCCGTGGGCACGATGAGGCCCAGGGAGAGGAGTTCGCGACGACATCGCTCGTACTCCTCCGGCGCGAGCCCCAACTCCCTGCGGACCTCCTCGAAGTCCGAGACGCCCCGGCGGCGCAGCTCCTGGTACACGGCCAGCAGGACGTCGGCCGTGCCGTCCCCGATGCTCCCGATGCCGTCGCCCGCGGTGACCATGGCGAAGTGACCCCCCTTGTCTCCGAGTCGCCCCGCCCTCACCCGGTCATCCGGCTCGGCGGGAGTCCGTCCTGTGCTTCCTGCGGCCCGCACGGTCCCTGCGGCCCGTGCGCGTCCTCCATGACATACGAACTCCTCGTACTAGGCCACGGGTTCCGGCCCCTCGCCGTCGAGCAGCCCGAGCCGGGCCGCCTTGACGCCGGCCTCGAAGCGGCTCGCCGCCCCCAGCTCCTGCATGACCTCGGACAGGAGCCGGCTGACCGTGCGCAGCGAGACCCCGAGGCTGCGGGCGATCTGCTCGTCCTTGATCCCGGAGGCGAGCATGTGCAGCGCGGCCCGCTGCTGGTCCGAGAGCCCGTCGCCGCCCTGCTCCCCGGGCTCCTCGCCGTACCGGGAGGCCGCCTGCCAGCAGTACTCGTACAGCGCGAGGTACGAGCGGACCAGACCGGGGCCGCGGGCCAGGATGATCGGCGAGTCCGGGGCGTGCGGGTCCGTCGGCAGCAGGGCGAAGTTCTCGTCGGCGAGGACCATGTTCATCGGGACGACGGGGGAGAGGCGCAGCTCCACGCCGAGCGCCGCCCGGTCCTTCAGGTGCTGGGTCATCTCGGGCACGGTCCCGACCCGGCGGCTGTACATGGCGCGGACCCGCACTCCGCGGGCGGCCCGGGAGCGGTCCCGCTCCAGCTCGGCGGCCATGTCCTCGCGCCGGACGGAGCCGGTGTGCATGACGTGGACGGCGGTGCGCACGGACTCGGTCAGGTCCGACAGCTCGCGCAGCACCCGCTGCGGGTCGGTGACGATCTCCACCTCGACCTCGGAGCGGGGCGCGGCCCCGGCCCGCAGGAACGGTCCGGCGAGGGCTTCGAGGGCGGTGTGCGCGCGGCTGGTCGCGGCGAGGCGCTCCTGGAGCCGGTCGCGCTCGCGGCGCAGTAGTCGCAGCAGGGCGACATCGGGGTCGACGACCGTGTGGACGGCGGGTTCCGAAGGGTCACGGGGGGCGGCGGTGAGGCCTAAGGAGGCGAGTTCGCACCGACATCGCTCCCGCTCGTCGGCGGAGAGCTCGAAACGGTCCGCGACCTCGTCGAAGCCGGCCTCGGGGCGGGCGCGCAGTTCCTGGTAGACGGCGAGGGCCTGGTCGCTGCCCATGCGGGCATCGCTCCCCGCGCGGGTCACGGCGGCGTTTCTGGACACGGTGCAGCAGACTCCCCTCGGATCCCCGCGGACCCTGTTGAATCGCCCCGCTAGACCCTGCCACAAAATCGAACGACACGCACGATGTTGACTACGCCTCAGTAGGCGGGGTGGACGCGCAGCCGACGGCGGCTCAGACGGTGGAACGCACGTGGGTGACGGCGGCCCCGGCGGTCGGGCGCACGTGGGTGACGGCGGTCCAGGTGGTCGGGCGCACGTGGGTGACGGCGGCCCCGGCGGTCGGGCGCACGTGGGTGACGGCGGTCAGGTGGTCGGGCGCACGTGGGTGACGGCGGCCCTGGCGGTCGGGCGCACGTGGGTGACGGCGGTCAGGTGGTCGGGCGCACGTGGGTGACGGCGGCCCTGGCGGTCGGGCGTACGGAGCCGGACGCGCCTCAGGCGGTGCTTTCGCCCGCCCCGCAGTCGGGGCACAGGCCCTTGAAGACGACCTCCGCGTCGTCCACCCGCCACTGGGGCAGGGCGCCCCGGGGCGGCTCGGGCGCGGTCGCGGAGACGTTCTCCACCCGGCCGCAGGAGGTGCACAGGGCGTGCTGGTGGGCCGGGCCGGAGATCTCGAAGACCGCGGGCAGGCCGGGCCGGTCGAACTTGCTGACCAGGCCGGTCTCCTGGAAGTGCCGCAGCATCTCGTACACGGCCTGGCTGGTCAGCGTGCCGAGGCGCTCGCGCGCGGTCGTGGTGATCGCCTCGACGTCGAGATGGCCGCCGGCGGCGAGCACCGTGAGCACCTCCAGGCGCGGGCCCGTGACCCGCAGCCCGACATCGCGCAGGCGCTGGATCACCGCCTCGCGGCCCGTCAGCTCTTCCACGACTGCCATCTTCTCCGCCCGCCACCTGGTCGGCTCAAACTTTTGTGGGCATCGTACCTCTTGCTCGTCAACCTGGGCAGGTCCGTATCGGTCAGTCGTCCGCCCTGCACACCAGGAGGACGGACTCGGTCCGCTCGTCGATGCGGTGGCGCCGTCGGCCCTCGATGTGCAGGCCCGCCGAGTGCAGCTCGGCCGCGAGCCGCTCCGGGTCGACGATCCACTTGTCGGTGGTCAGCACCACCCGCTCCGAGGACACCTTGCCGGTCCTGGCCGCGTAGTACGTGATCCGCTCGCTCATCGACGGCAGGTCGAAGACCTGCCGGGCCACCACCCACTCGTCGATCCCGTCGAAGCGGGGCACCTGGAAGGCCCAGGTCCGCCGCGGCTCCGCGATCAGGCCCGGCAGCTGGTGCGCGGTGTAGTCGAGGGCGAGCGCCCCGCCCGTCTCCAGATGGGCGGCGACCTCCCGGAGCAGCTCCGGCCGGCTGGCGGGCGGGACGGCGGTGACCATGGCGCCCGCGAGCAGTGCGAGCCGGTAGCTGCCTTCGAGGCGGAGCTCGGTGAGCTCCGCGCGATGGGTGACGACGAGCCCGGCCACCTGCGGACCGATCCTGCGGGCCCAGCCTTCGAGGCGCTCCAGGGCCGAGGCGTCCCGGTCCACGGCTTCCACGGCGAAGCCGTGCCGGGCGAACGGGACGGCGAGCCGCCCGGCGCCGGAGCCGAGGTCGAGGACGGGTCCGCCGGTGGAGCGGGCGAGGCTGAGGTAGCGGACGATGTCCGCGCTGTGCGGGCCGAGCAGGGCGTCGTGCAGCCAGACCGAGCTCTCGTCGGCGGGGGAGACCGACTCGAGCCCGGGGAGCGTGTCGGCGGTGACCCGGATGCCGGCGCCGGGGGCGGGCTCCTGGTCGAGGCCGTATCGGGACGGCAGGACCGGAGCGAGCGCTGCGGGCACGACGGGCAGGGAAGTGCCGCTCGGTGTGTGCATCGCTCCTCCAGGGGCTCGCTCGGTCCATGCCGTCCGGACGGGGAACCCGTGCCGCCGGGCCCGCGCCGCTGAACCCATCCTGACCTGGGGAACGAACCCCGATCCACCGGATCGGGCTGCGTGAACACGCGATGGCGTGGATCTGCCACGGTGGGCCCGGCGGAGCCGCGCTTCGGGAGGCGGCGCTTCGGGCGAGCGGTGCTTCGGAGGCCGGGGCCTCAGGGGAGCGCTCTGCTCAACCGTCTCGGGGAGAGGGCCGCGAAGCCCAGGCGGGAGTAGAAGGGGAGCGCCGGGTCGGCCTCCGCCGGGAGCTCCACGCGCTGCTCCCGGGCGCCGTAGCCGCGCATCCGCTCGGTCGCGGCGGCCAGCAGGGCCGTACCGACGCCGGCGCGGCGCGAGCCGGGCTCCACCGCGAGCGCGTACACCTCGCCCTCGCCCGGCACCGGGACGCCGCCCGCGGCGACGCCGACGACCGCGCCCTGCGGGTCCGTGGCGACCAGCCAGCCGAGCCATCCCGGCGCGCCCCCCGGAATTTCAATTTCCGCGCGTATGCGGGGGAGTGCGCATTGTGCGGAGATCAGCCGCCGCATCGGGATTTCGTCCAGTATTCCGGCGTAGCTGCTCCGGATGATGTCGGCAAGCAGTCTGGATATCGTCGTCGCGTCGCCGGCCGCTGCCGCACGAACGCCAGCGAGCTGCATTGGTTTTGCACCCTTCGACGTGCCGAGTCCGAGCCTCAACGTACCCACGATAGCGGCGTATTTCACGGTTCGTGACCGATGCGAAATCTACGAATTCGCTTAGTAAATGCCGGTGTTCGCGATTAGCGGGGGAACGAGCAGCAGGCGACGATCAACGGAGCCATCGCGAGGGCCGCCGCCGCGATCGTCGACAGCCCGAGCAGTACGGGGTGTCCGGCGCTGTGCGGGGTGAGGATGCGCCGCATCCGCAGCGCCGCCGACGGCCCGCCCGCGGCGAACGCGGACCGCGGCGCCCGGCCCGAGGCCAGCGCGTACAGCGCGGTCGCGAGCGCGTCCCGCGTGCACCGGCGCAACGCCCGGTCGTCCGCGGCCATTTCGATCAGCAGCGGCACGGCGGTCCCGCCGTGGCGCGCGAGCGGGAGGCGCGGGAAGACGGCCGTGAAGGCCTCCGCCGCCGCGACCAGGAGGTGGTGCCGTCCGGTGATGTGCGCCCGCTCGTGCGCGAGGGCCGCCGCGAGCTGGGCGGGGGTCAGGGTGTGCACCGCGCCCGAGGAGACGACGACCCGGCGGCTCCGCCCCGGCAGGCAGTAGACGGCGGGCCGGTCGTCGTCGAGGACGGTGGCCCGCAGCGCGGGGTCGTACCGTCCGACGAGCCGCAGCACCCCCGCGTGACGGGTCCGCATCCGCCGGGCCCTGGCGAGGCGGCGGACGAACGCGGCGGCGGGCGGCGAGAGGACGAGGAGCGCGAGGGAGAGGGCGAAGCGTTCGCGCCCGTCGAGGTTCAGGAGCTGGTCGAGCGTGGGCGGTTCGAGCCCGAACATCATGTCGGCCAGGCGGTGACTGCTGTCGGCAGGCAGGACCAGCTGGGCGGACAGCAGCGCGGTCGCGGCCGCGAAGCCGGTCCCGCACGCGACCCAGACGGCGAGCGCGAGCCGGGGCACCTGCTGGGCCCAGCGGGCCCGGACGACCAGCGAGGGAACGAGGAACCCGGTGAGGAGCGCGAGCCCGAGGGGGACGAGGAGGTGATGGTTCACGCGCCGCCCCCGGCCGGGCCGT
>NZ_MWIG01000969.1:0-6914 GCF_002156145.1 Streptomyces sp. NRRL B-24572
CGGCCTGGCCCGGGGTGGGCGGGGCGTTACACGTGGCTCGGTGCGGACGTCACCACTTCCGCAGGAGCCGGTCGAGGGCCTCGGCCGTCGCCTCGATGTCGGCGGTGGTGTGCGCCGTGCTGAGGAAGACCTTGCCGGACGGCATGAACAGGAAGCCCTGCCGCAGCATCCCTTCGAGGATCTCGGTCCAGATCCCGCCCGTTCCGTGGAGCCCGGTGGCCCCGCCGGCGGGAACGTACTGGAGGAGCGAGCCGACCCGGTTGAAGCGGCCGAAGTCAGGGGACGAGCCGAGCACGCCACCGACGAGGGCCTCGAACTCGGACGAGGTCCGTTCGAGCAGTTCGTAGACCGCGGGATCGGCCAGGACGCGCATCGTCGCCTCGACGGCCGCCAGTGCGATCGGGTTGGCGTTGAAGGTTCCGGCATGAACGACGCCGGCCGTCACCTGATCGACCAGCTCCGCTCGGCCGACGACGGCGCTCTGGGTGAAACCGCCGGCCATCGCCTTCCCGAAGACGGACAGATCGGGGAGCACGCCGTACTTCTCGGCCGCCCCGCCCCGTGCGACCCGGAACCCGGCGATCACCTCGTCGAAGACGAGGACGACGCCGTGTCGGTCGCAGAGGGTCCGCAGCGTGGACAGGAACTCCGGTGTGGGTGCTTCGACGCCGGCGTTGCTCATCACCGGGTCGACGAGCACGGCCGCGATGTCGCGCTCGACGGACTCGCTCAGCAGGCGCTCGGCCAGCTGGACGTCGTTGAAGCGCGCCACGACCAGGTCGTCAAGGACGCTGGTCGACTGCCCCGCTCCGCCGGGAGCCGCGGGGCGATCGCAGTCGTCCTCGGACATCCCGGCGTACACGGTGTCGTGCCAGCCGTGGTAGCTCTTGGCGAACTTGAGGACGCGGCGCCGCCCGGTGGCGGCTCGCGCGAGGCGCAGCGCGACCTGCACCGCTTCGGTCCCCGTGTTGCTCCACAGCAGTCGCTCGCCGTGCGGCACGGCCTCGAGGACCGCTTCCGCCGCGAGATATTCGAGTCGGTGGCCGGTGCCGACGACCTGCATCTTCTTCGCGACCTCGGACACCGCGGAAACCACCCGCGGGTCACCGTGGCCGAGGACGAGCGGGCCCCAGGCCATCACGTAGTCGATGTACCGGTCGCCGTCCAGGTCCCAGACGTGCGCGCCCCGTGCCTCTTGCACGAAGAGCGGATGGGGAGGCATCGCGGCGCGCAGGCCCGACCCCACACCCCCGCCGACGCTGCGGCGGGCTCGCTCGAAGGCCGAGCGTGATGATTCCAGGGCCATGAGGTTGCCCCCTGCCTTTCAGTACGTGATCACCGAGCGGATGCCGATGCCGCGCTTCATCTGGTCGAACGCCTCGTTGACGTCCTTCAGATCGATCACGCGCGTCACGAGGGAGTCGAGATCGATGCGGTGGTTCATGTAGTGGTCGATCAGCATGGGGAAGTCGGAATCCGGCTTGCTGGAGCCGTAGTTCGAGCCGATCAGCGAAAGCTCCTGATCGGACATGACGAAGGGATCGATGGAGATCCTCACGCCGTCCGCCACCTGCCCGGCGACCACCGCCGTGCCGCCCCGGGCCAGGACCTCGTAGGCCGATTCGATGGTGCGCGGCAGCCCGATGGCCTCGATGGCGATCTCCACACCGCGTCCGTCGGTGAGCCGGCGCACCCTGTCGGCGAAGTCCTCGCGGGCGTTGTTGATCAGGTCGGTCGCACCGAAGACGCGTGCCTGCTCGAGCTTCTCGTCGGAGATGTCCGCGGCGATGATCTTCCGCGCGCCGGCGAGCCGGGCGCCCTGGATCGCGTTCAGGCCGACGCCGCCGCAACCGAGGACCAGCACGGTGTCGCTCGGACGCACCTTGGCGGTGTTGACGGCCGCGCCGACGCCGGTCGTGACGGCGCATCCGACGAGAGCCGACTGCGGGAACGGGGCGTCGTCCCGGATGACGATCGCGGCCGATTCGGGCACGAGGGTGTACTGGCCGAACGTTCCGAGGCCCGCGAAGCTGTATACGTCGCCCTGCTCCGCGGACGTGACCCGGGTCCGGCCGTCGAACGACAGGTGGTTCGCCGAGTGCCGGCTGACCATGTCACACAGGACCGGCCGGCCGCTGATGCAGTACTGGCAGCGGCGACATGAGGGCGTCCAGGACAGCACGACGTGATCGCCCTTCTTCAGCGTCGTGACACCTTCGCCGACGCTCTCGACGATCCCGGACCCTTCATGGCCGAGGATCATCGGCGCAGGAACTTCCCATTCGCCCGCGAGCACGTGAAGGTCGCTGTGGCACACCCCGCTCGCTTTGAGCTGCACGAGCACCTCGCCGGGCGGAGGCGTCGAGGGGAGAGTCACTTTTTCAATGGTCAACGGTTCGTTCGGCGTCCTGAAGACAGCGGCGTCGAATTCGATGGTCATGGCAGGTTTCCTTCTGTGTGGTGCGGCGATCAGGTCCGGGCGGTGCGGATGAGCTTCTTGTTGGCGAACTCGTCGATGCCCGCCCGTCCCAGCTCACGGCCGAAACCGGACAACTTGACGCCACCGAAGGGCAGTTCCGCGCCATCGAGGCCGACGCCGTTGACGAAGACCATGCCGGCCTCGATCCTGTCGGCGACACGCAGCGCCTGCTCGGCATCCGTCGTGAACACGTAGGAGCCCAGCCCGTACGGGGTGTCGTTCGCCAGCTCGACGGCCTCGTCCTCGGAACCGACCCGGTATACGGTCGCGACGGGACCGAAGAGCTCCTCGGCGGCCGAAGGCGATGCCGGGGAGAGGCCCGTCAGCACGCCGGGCGGGAAGTACGCCCCCTCGCGCTGCCGTGCGGAGACGAAGGTCGCCCCCTCGTCGACGGCTCGCCCGACCTGCTCCTCGACGTACTCGGCGGCGGCGACCGAGGAGAGCGGAGCCAGTCCGTCGGTCAGCGCGAGCACCTTCTCGGTGAACTTGTCGAGGAAGGCGTCGTAGACGTCCTCGGCGACGATGAAGCGCTTCCCGGCGTTGCACGCCTGACCGGCGTTCTCGAACCGAGCCTCGACCGCCGCCTGGACCGTGGCGTCGAGGTCGTCGGTGGACAGCACGATGAAGGGGTCCGAACCGCCCAGTTCGAGCACCACCTTCTTGAGGCTGCGCCCGGCCTTCTCGGCGACCTCCGCGCCGGCCCGCTCCGAACCGGTGAAGGAGACGCCCTGCACGCGGGGGTCCGCGATGGCGCGACCGATCTGCTCGCCGGTGGCGTGGACGTTGACGTAACAGCCCTCGGGGAGGCCCGCGTCCGTGAACAGCTGCTGGAGAGCGGCGGACGACTCCGGACACTGCGACGCGTGCTTGAGCACGATGGTGTTGCCCAGCGCGAGGTTGGGCGCGGCGAACCGGGCCACCTGGTAGTACGGGTAGTTCCAGGGCATGATCCCCAGCAGCACGCCGACCGGCTGGCGACGGACGAAGGCGGTGCCCTCTCCCTCCAGGAGCTCGATCGGTTCGTCGGTGAGGAACTTCTCCGCGTTCTCGGCGTAGTACCGGTAGATCGAGGCGCTGAACTCGACCTCCCCGACGGCCTCGTCCACCGGCTTGCCCATCTCCCGGTGGATGATCTCGGCGAGCTGCGCGCTGCGCTCGTCGTGGAGGGCGGCGGCGGCGTTCAGCAGCTGGGCGCGCTGTTCCACGGAGGTCTGCCTCGACCACTGCGCGTAGGCCTTCGCCGCCGCGTCGACCGCCCCCTCGACGGCCTCGTCCGTCGCGGTGGGGTACTCCTTGACCAGCTTGCCGCCGGCGGGGTCCACCACCGCGTACACGTGCCTCTTCGCCATGCTGACTCCTTGTTCGTTTTCGGGGTTCATGCGAGGGTTTCGGTCGCGCGGGCCGGGTTCGCGTCCAAGGCCGCGTTGCGCTCGTGCAGCGCGCGGTAGGCGTGGAAGTAGACGAATCCCTGGGTGCCCCACGTCGCGAGCGCGGCGGTGTAGAAGATCGTGCGGTTCGCGTCGTCGAACGGCAGGGGGAAGAAGTCGTAGGTGATCGCGATGGTGGTCCCGGCGGCCGTGACCAGCCCCGTCCAGATCGCCTGCCACCTTGCGCCCGCGTCCCAGAGCCGCTTGACGAAGTACCCGAGGAAGACCGCCGTGAGGAGATTGACGACGACGTAGAACACGGCGACCCAGTACGCGATGCCGCCGTGGTGGAGATCCGCGCCGTGGAACTGCCGGAGGAACAGCCCGGCCACGATCGCGACTCCGAACACTCCCACGTCGACGCCGACGCTCGGCTTGTAGCGATGGGTGACCTTCATCAGGCCCATGATCAGGATGAGCGTGATCCCGACCGACCTGGAAAACGCGTCGAAGAAGTACGCCAGGTCGTACAGGACGCTGTCGCTCTTGGCTCCGAGCAGCGACCAGAGCAGGAAGTTGCTGCCCGACGTCGCGACGACCATCCACTCGAGACCGAGGAGGTAGTTGCCGTACCGGCGGATGAACTTCCATCCGTAGAAGTAGCCGGCGAAGATCATCCACAGGTCGGCGAGCAGGAACAGGACTTCCTTCATCGCAGCGCCCCCTCTCGGACGTCGCGGGACAGGAGGGCGACGACGCGCTCGGCGGTGCGCTGGCCCGTCAGGACCGCGCCGTTCATGGTTCCGGCCCATTCGCCGGCGGTTTCGGTGCCGGCCCAGTGGACGCGCCCGTGGGGCTCGGACAGCGCCTTGCCGTAGCTCGTGGTCGCGTAGGGGGCGACGGCGGGGTTGGGGCCGCCCGGGGCGAAGGGCTCCGCTCCCCAGCAGTGGTCCACGTAGTCGATCGGGGTGCGGGCCTGCGGACCGTAGAGGTCGGCGAGCTGTTGGACGACTCGGTCGCGTCGGGTCTCGGGGCTGAAGCCGTCGAAGACGCGCGGATCGCAGAAGGCCATCAGGATGCCCGGTCCGCCGGGGGCGGGGGACACGTCGAAGGTGATGAACACGGTTCCGGTGTCGGTCACCGCCTCACCGGAGAATCCGTCGGCCCGCCAGAACGGCTTCTCATAGGCCACGAAGGCCTTGCTCAGCACGCCCATGCGCCAGGTTCGCGCGAGCCCTTCGGCCTGCTCGGGCAGAGCGGGGTCGAACGCGATGGCGGCGCGGTGCGCCGGCGCGGCCGTGACGATCGCGTACCCGGCACGGATCTCCCCGGAGTCGGTGTGGACGGTGACGCCGTCGTCGTCCTGCGTGACGCGGCGCACCGGCGTCTCCAGGCGCACGCGGTCACCGAGTTTTTCCGCCACCCGTTTGGCGATCTCCTGGGTGGTCTCGACGAGCCGGTCCTGCTGCTGGCCGCCGTCGACGTCCAGCATGTGGTCGAGCCCGCCCGCCGAACGGATGTAGCGCAGTGCGTGCAGCAGGGAGACGTCCCCCGGGGTACAGCCCCACTGCACCTTGCTGATGACGGTCATCAGCGCACGGGTGCTGGGCAGCGCGTTCTTCCGGTCGAGCCACTCGCCGAACGAGACGGCGTCGAGCCGGCCGGCCCCGGGCGTCTCCCACGCGGCGTTCACGTCGATGGTCGCGACCAGCTTGTCCACCGCCGTCTGCATGCGGGCCATGTCCACCAGGGCCGCGGGGGAGACCTTGGGAATGGTGCCGCTGTAGGTACGGCGCCTGCCTGCCATCCACAGCACGTTGCGACCCTGGTCGAACTGGGCGGTCGTCGTACAGCCCATTCGGCTCGCGAGGTCCCGGACGGCGGTGTGGCGTCGTGCCACCCACGTCGCCCCGAGGTCGACCTTCACGCCTGCGACCTCACCGGAGAGCGATCGGCCTCCGACCCGGTCGCGGCCCTCCAGGACCAGGACGGACCGCCCCGTGCTCACCAGTCGCTCGGCGGCGCTCAGGCCGGCGAAGCCGGCACCGACGACCACGACGTCGACCGTGGTGTCCCTGGAGCCGGATTTACGAGATCCGGACATGGTTTCCTCCTTCGCCCACGCGGGCCGCGTGCTGCGCGATGTACTCGGTGACGGGACCGACGAGGGCCTCGGGGATGTGGTGGCCCATGCCGGGAATGACCACGTGCTGGGCCGAGCGGATCGCCCGGACGGTCGCGGCGCCGCCGCTCGGGGCGACCAGCAGGTCCCGGTCGCCGTTGATGACCAGCGTCGGGGCCGTGATCCCGCTCAACTGGGCCGTCCGGTCTCCGGAGCGCTGGATCGCCTGGACCTGACGCGCCACGCCGGCCGCCGGATCACCGGCGCTGCGATCCCACGCGTGGGCTGCCAGGGCCGCCTCGGCCGCGTCGTCGATGGGGTATCCCACTCCGGCGACGTGCCTGGTGAGCCGCAGGTGGGCGCGGACCGCCTCGGTCCTGGTCCTCGCCGGTGGGGAGGCGATGAGCCGGATCGTCGACAGCGCCGGCTGTCCCACCTTCTTCGCCCCAGTGGTCGAATAGATGGACGTGAGCGACAGAACGCGCTCGGGCGCCGTGGCCGCGACCGTCTGCGCGATCATCCCGCCCATCGAACGTCCCACCACGTGCACCCGGGAGATCCCGAGGTGGTCGAGTACGCCGACGGCGTCCTGGGCCATGTCGGCCAGCGCGTACGCGTCGCCGCGCGGGCGCGCCGCGATCTGACGCCAGAGCGCGGGAGGGGGTGTGGCGACGAACGTCGACTGGCCGACGTCACGGTTGTCGATCGCGACGACCCGGAAGCCGCGGGCGACGAGCGAGCCGAAGAACGAGTCGGTCCAGAGGGTGAGGTCCTCGCCCATGCCGGCGACGAGCAGGATGACGGGGTCGGCCTCGTCGCCGTGGTCCCGGAAGCAGATCGTCATTCCGGACGGCAGGGTCGCGTACTGGTCGACGCTCTCGGCGCCGCTCGTCTCAGGCACGGGCCGCTCGCCTCCCGGTCCGCTGCGCGGCCGGCCGGCCGGTGC
>NZ_MWIG01000097.1:0-10817 GCF_002156145.1 Streptomyces sp. NRRL B-24572
ACTAACGAAAAGATCAGTAGTGCCGACGGTGGCGCGGGTGGAGATCTTGGTGGTGAATCAGCCCCGCTCGACGTGGTGCCGTCGCTGTAGGCCGGGTTGCCGTTGCGGCGCAGGACGGCCGTGGCGGCGAGCCCGGAGGAAGCATGATCGGCACCCTGATAACGAGCGGAGCGGTCTCCCATCACACGGTTGCTGTGTTCGGCGGCCGCCCGGGGCCCCGGTGCACGGTGTCGCCGGCCTGCAGCACCTCGTTCATGCGCCCTCTGGCGTGCCGGTCAGGGCGTGCTGGACGGGAACGGCCACGGCTCCTGTGACGAAGGAGGGCTCCAGGTGGGAGCAGGGGGCGGCGCGAAAGGGCCCGCGTGGTTCTCCATGAGGAGGATCATGACGATGGCGAAGATGCTGCTGACGATGATCAGGGCAAGGCCGATCGGGTTGTTGGGGTTGTAGACATAGCGGTTGGTGCCCCACTTGCTCTTCTTGAAGACGGGCTCGTCGTCGTTCATCTCATCGGGCTCCTTGTCGTGAGGGGGCGGACATGCCTGCTGTGCACGCGGTTGAACTTCCTTTGCAGATAGAGGCGGACGAGCGGGACCATGGCGCACCAGGCCACCACCTCGGCGACCGGCCCGAGTCCCGACAGGTCGCCGATGGCGAAGGCCGGCAGCGTACAGAGGGCTGATAGGCGCGTTCGTCCCCCATCCCCTCAGGAAGGGCGGCCAGGCCGCTCGCCGCGACCAGCAGGATCGCAAGACCCATGAGAGCGGCCAGACCGCCCCGCGCGCCGTGCCAAAGCACCAGGCGTCGCCGGCTCATGACGTGGTGGCCCGACGCTCGGCGAACCAGGCGAGCGCGAAACTGAACGCGGCGCACCAGAACAGAGGGGCTCCGAAGCCCTTGCTCACCGCCATGGTGACGACGGTGCCAAGGGTGGCCTGGAGGAGTCCGAGGAGGGCGAGGGTGGTGGCCGCGCGGCGCTTGGCGTTCACGATGTTCCTTGAGTGCGACGGTCGGAGGCCGGCAAGCCGGTCACAGGTAGTGCTGGAGCAGAGCGGCCGCGTCCACGGTGCCTAGTACGTGCGGCTGGGCGTCCGCGTAGTCGACGACCAGGACGACGCTGCTGCCCGTGCGTTCCATGAGGGTGGCCATGTGGAGCGGGGAGGCATCGGGACTCACGACCGTGAGTGCGTGCGCGCGCTTGGGCAGCACGTCGGCAAGCCGGAACGATGCCGTCCGGGACCTGACCGCGTCGTCGAGGGAGTCGTCGACGACCGCGGCAAGGAGCGGATCCTCGCGTACGGGCTCGGGCAGGGCGGCGGCCAGGATCCGCGATGCCGGAACGGTCGCCAGTGGGTGGCCGTCCTCGCTCACGACGACCAGTGCCGGGGACCGCTCGTGGACCAGTACTTCCGCGGCCTCCCGCAGCGTGGCGTCCAAGCCCACGCACGTGCAGGGCCAGGCCAGATCACGCGCCCGCACGGGTCGGCACCTCCATGGTCGTCGTGCCGTCCTCGGAGCGTGCCCCGGGTGCTGTGCCGGTGTCGACGAGGTCGTCGACGTGGAAGAGGCGGGCGATGGGGACGTCGGTGCTGCTGTGCGCGATGATCGAGAAGGCGATGCAGATCGCGATCAGGGTGTACGCCTGATGTCCCTGTGGGATGCTGGCCTGGAGGACCAGCAGTCCGTACACGACGGAGGCGAAGCCCTTCGGGCCGAACCAGGCCGCGACCAGCTTCTCCCGTCGGTCGATCCGCGTCCCCCACAGCGACAGCAGCAGCGAACCCGGCCGGATGAGCACGATCGCCAGGATCACGGCCGCGTATCCGCCCACGGACAGGTCGCCGAACAGCTGCGGGGTGAGCAGGGCGCCGAAGACGAGGAGGGCGCCGAACTTGGCGAGTTCGGCCAGCGACTCCCCCAGCGGTTCGAAGGCCTTCTGGGACTCGGGCGACACCGCGGCGAGCACTGCGCCGGCGGAGAAGGCCGCCAGGTAGGGGTTGGCGTGGGTCAGGTGGCACGCGGCGTACAGGATGATCCCGGTGGCCAGTGGCAGCAGCGGCTGGAGCTTGGGCTCCGCGCCCAGGAGCGGAAGCCGTACCAGACCGTTGACGAGCAAGGGGAGCAGCACGCCGAGCGCCAGACCGAGGCCCAGCTCCAGGGCGATCCTCCCCAAGGACGCTTCGGCGTGGCCGGCGGTCGGTCCGGCGGCGGCGATGAGCACGAGGACCACAGGGAGGGCGAGACCGTCATTGATTCCGCTTTCGACGTTGAGCAGTTCCCGAAGCCTGGCCGGGACCTCCTTGCGTCCCACGATGGCCGAGGCGAACACCGGGTCGGTCGGTGCGAGGACCGCTCCGACGAGGAACGAGGTCGTCCAGTCCAGCCCCACCAGGTAGTGGGTGACCAGCGCCATGCCGACACAGGTCAGCGGCATCCCGAGGCCGAGTGCCCTTGCGGGGTTGTGCCAGTTGGCCCGCAGCTTGGCGAAGGAGACGTGCATGCCGTCGGTGAACAGCACGGCGAACAGGGCGAGGTCGGCGGTGACCGAGACGATCTCGCTCTCGGGCGTGATGTGGATCAGGCCGAGGAATCCGTCGCTGACCAGTGCCCCGCCCACAAGGAAGAGCAGCGAGGTGGACAGCACCGTGCGGGCGGCGAGCCCGGACAAGAGGACCGCGACGAGCAGCGCGGCCCCGAAGACGGCGACGAGCACCATGATGGAAGTCCCCCGATCGGCAGAAGAAGACACGTGTCCCTTGTTCGCCGACCAGGCTTCCCGGCACTCCGCCACGGACCTTACACGTTACTTACGTGGCATTGACAGGTCCTTGACGTGCACCAGAGCGACAGGCACATTGCCGGAACCCGGCAGCCAAGATGTGTGGTGGCCTGCCCCTTGGCCAAGGGGCAGGTCAGGGCTCCGGCGCGTATCGTCCGCATCAGGTGCGCCGGGAAGGCTGGTCGGCAACTGCCGACGTCTGCCCTGGAGCGCTCATGCCACCGATGTCACCGGCCGAACGGCTGCGACTCCGCTCGCGAGACCTGCTCCGTCGCCTCCGTCCTCATCCGGAACTCCTCGTCGTCCGCCTCAAGGGCGACCTCGACGCCGGCGCGGCGAAGGACACCAGCCGTGTTCTGCGGGCAGCTCTGCGCGAGGAGCCGAAGGTCCTTGAGGTCGACATGTCCCGGGTGGCGCATCTCAGTCCGGACGGCGCCCTGCCTCTGTTCCTCGCCGCCCGGGGAGCCCGGGGACAGGGGACCCGGTTCCGGGTCACCCACGCCGAGGCCCAGGTGAGGGCGATGATGCGCCAGATGGGCCTGGAGCGTTACCTGTCGCGGGAGGACCCGGCCGGATAGCCGGGTGCGGGTGAGGCGTCGAGTGCGACGCAGTGCGGGACGAGGTCCGCCACGTACTCCCGGAGGAACTCCTTCCCCGCCGTCCTCGTCGAGAACGGTCAGCGGGCTGGTCGGCCATACCGGCTCTTCCCCGATCCAGGCGACCGCAGCAACGGGGTCCTGCGGAACACTGCGCAGCTCCAAGCTGCCTTCCGGGGGCAGAAGCACCGCTGAAGGAACCACGTCCATCACCGATGTCGGCCGTTGCGCTCCCGGTTCGAAGAGGACGAGCATCGGCGCCTCCGTCCCGGGCTCCTCCCCACCCGGCAGAAGGAGGTAGTCAAAGGGCCGGGTCTGCCCGCGCCGGGCGGCGCGCAGCAGCCGGCGCAGGATCCGCCCTGTGGTGACGCCGCACCACACCAGGCGGGTGAGCGCAAGGGCCGCGACCGCGCCGCTCACCCATAGGCCCCGCTCCAGTCCGGGGTCACCTGGGATCGCGGCGGCGGACGGATGGCCGGCGGCGTACTCGATCCCGACGGTGTCTCCCTCGGCCGGGGCGGGGTCCCCGTGCAGGATGTCCGTCACGACGCGGCGGCCGTCAGTCGTGACGAAGCTCATCTCCAGCGCGCCGGGCAGCAGCCAGGGCTCCAGTGGGAATTCCTCGTGCAGGTACTCGACCGTGGCGATGGCGGTCTGGGGCCGGTCGGTGGCGAGCCGGAGGGCCGTCACCCACCACCATCCCGACCACACGGCGGCGACGAAGAGGACGACCACGGCACCCCAGGGGATCCCCGACGCGAGGACGATGCGGCGCAGTGCGGGTGAACGCCACCAGGGTCCGGAGCGCGGATCGGGCTCCGGGCGACGGCGCTTCGGACCCACTTCTCTGGCGACAAACAGGAGCGTCGATCGCTGTCCACCGGGTGTGGACCATGCCGGCTCACCTCTCCATGGAAGAGATACGGGCGACGAGGAGGGCTGCGAGGCCCACCCAGGGCAGGTAGGACGGGCCGGCGATCGTCAAGCTCACGCCAGAGAGCACTGAGGCCGTCCCCAGGAAGGTGGCCAGCCCTCGCCGCTCCCGCAGGAACTGCCACTCGTGCCGGGCGCTGCCTGGTTCCCTCAGCTCCCGCACGGCGGTCCGGACGACAAGGAGCGCGAGCACGGCGGCCGTGCCGAGCAACGCCGGGGCCACGCCATGCTCGGTCATGCGGCGGCGAGCAGGACCGGACCGCCGACCGTCTCCGTGCGCAGGGCCTCGGCGACGACCTGCCGTTCGGGCCGGGGCAACAGGGCGAGGACCACTTTGCGCGGGCGTGGCTGCGTCATGGGGCGAGTCTCCGGGGCATACCGGCGGGTGGGCACACGGGCCCCTCGGACGCCGACCAGACTTCCCGGCACACCAGCGTCATCCTGACGCGTTCTTTGCACCCTATCGGGCGCTCAGTGGTCTCACCAGGGGGCTCCCACCTGCCGAATCGTGGTCGCTCGGGGTCGTGCTGGTCGAGGTGTCGCCGGAATCCCACGGGGCCGTCCGCGCACCTCACCCGCGGAATCGGTGGAACCTGAGGTCCCGGTTGACGAACAGGTGGACGTATCCGCACGACCGGCAGATCAGACCCGTCGCCGACTCGTTCGCCCACGCCAGGTCGAAGAGCTCCATGCCCGTGCTGTTGAGCTTCACCTCCCGCTTGCGGAATGTGTCGCTGTCACACATCGGGCAGAGGATCGGGTGCTCCCCGATCATCGCCTGCACTGCCTTGGCCACGCTGTCTCTCCCTTCCTCTCTCGGTTCGTCAGTTCCGGTGGTGCTCGGTGGCGGGTGCGCCCCCAGGGTGTACCGCGTGCCGTCCCGCGGGGCGTGCGAGGAGGTGCCGGGGGTCCGTCGCGCGGGTGATCGCCGTCTCGACGGCGGTGATGCGGTCGGCGAGGAGGCCGAGGGCGGCGACGGCCCGGGCGAGCGGGTCGTCGCCGGAGCCGCCGAGCGCCTGGGTACGGGTACGGGCGGCGGTCACCTCGGTCCAGCGAGTGGCCTGTGCCGGGGTCAGGGTGCCGCGGAGTTCGGCGAGCTTGAGGAGGTTGGCCTCGGCTTCGGTGGTGAGGGTCTGGGCCTCGGCGGTGTAGTGGTCCTCGATCACGGCAGCGAGTTCGGCGTCGTTCATGGCCGGCGAGATGCGGGCCGCGATCTTGTTCATGCTGCGGTACGAGCCCTGGAGTCGGAACGGCGGTTCCGTGCGGGCCTCATCGGACTGGGCGGCGGAGCGGATGTAGGCCGCGTTGACCGCGAGGACGGTCTCGCGGGCGGTCAGGAGGTGGCGGAGGACGGCGAGGATCCTTTCCAGTTCGCCCGGCGGGTACGGGTGGGTGAGACGGTCGCGGCGGGCAGTCGGGTCACCGGAGGCCAGTCGCGTCAGCACATCGAGGTCGGTGCGGTCGCGGCCGGCGAGCGGGGCGAGGAGCGGGTGGGAGGTGAGGGCGTTCTCGACGAAGCTGAACGCGAAGGCCTCGTCCTTGCCGGTCAGCACGTCGCCGAGGTTCCACACGTCGGCCCGGTTGGCGAGCATGTCCGGGACGCGGAAGAGCTGCCCGGACTCGGTGTAGGGGTTGCCGGCCATGCAGACGGCGAAGCGCTTTCCGCGCAGGTCGTGACCGTTCAGAGTGCGGGTCGCGTCGCAGAGCGGGATGAACTTCTGCAGGAACTCCGGTGAGGTGTGCTGGATGTCGTCGACGTAGAGCAGGACGTTGTTGGCGGCGGCCAGGGCGAAGGAGATCTTCTCGAGTTCCCTTCGGGCAGTGGCGTCGGGAGCTTCTGCGGGGTCCAGAGAGGTCGTGTTCTGTCCGAGGGCGGGACCGTCGACCTTGACGAGGAGCAGGCCGAGACGGTCGGCGACGTACTCGATCAGGGTGGTCTTGCCGTAGCCCGGCGGGGAGAGGAGCAGCAGCAGGCCGTGGGAGTCGCTGCGCTTGGCGTCTCCGGCCGCGCCGAGCTGCTTGGCCAGGTTGTCGCCGATGAGGGGGAGGTAGACCTCGTCGACGAGCCGGTTGCGGACGAAGGAGGACATGACCCGAGGCTGGTACTCGTCCAGGCGAAGCCGGGCGCGCTCGGTGGCGACGAGTTCGGCCCGCTGCCGCTGGTAGGCGCGGAAGGCGGGCACGTCTCCTTCGGCGAAGACCCGAGTTCTGTCCAGGAAGTCGTCCAGACGGAGCTTCAGCGCCCGTCCCTCCACTCGGCGGTGGGTACCCAGGAGGCCCGTCACCGTCGCCGCGGTCGAGGTGCCCACCTCGTAGCGGTCGAGTCCCGGGCACAGCTCGACGGCTACGGCCTCGGCGAGCACGCCGTCGTCGAGCCGCTCCCCGGACGCCGCCGCATAGGAGGTGAGCCAGGCCTCGGCGAGCTGTCGCCGCGTGCCCGGCTCCGTGAGGGCGGCGAGGGCGTCGTCGTAGGCGGAAGTGCCCACGGCACGGCGGAACTTGTCCAGGAGTGCGCGGGCCGCGGCCGAGACGGCGAAGCCCGGCGGTCTGGAGGCGAGTTCCGCCACCAGGTACTCGGCGGCCGTCGGGTCGCCCATCTCCCCGGCCAGTTCCTGCCGAAGGCCGGCCACGGCCGACATGCTGCCGAAGAGGTTGCCGGCCTCGGTCAGCGCGACCGCGCGGAGGGTCCACTGGTCGCGGGCGTCGGCGGTGGTGGAGTGCGCCCAGAAGATCTGGGCTGCCGCTCGCGCCTCGGCCGGGTACCTGAGGAGCCCGGCACCCTCGTGCAGTCGGAGCACCGCCTCCAGGATCGCCGCCGCGTCGTGGTCGTGGACGCCGCGCTCGTAGCCCTCGTCGTAGGCCGACTCGGCGGTCTGCCGCGCGAGCGCCGGCAGGTCGGCATCTGCCAGGCCCTCGGGGCCGTGTGCTGCCAACAGGCGTGCGGCCAGGTACTCGGAGCGGTAGACCTCGGGCGACTCGGAAGGCAGTGTCCGGCCCCAGAACGGGCGGGTCGCGGCGAACCCCGGGTCGGTGACCGGTGCGCGGTAGTCGGTTCCGGTCAGAGCGAGGGCCAGGGTGTCCCCGTGCGGTACGAGGGTCAGCTCCGGTGCCTGCCGGTTGACGGCGAAGCGGTGCCGGCCGAGCCAGATCGTGTCCCCGCCGTCGGAGAACAGGTCGGTACGGTCCCGCAGCGCGCGCCCGGCCTCCTGGCGGGCGGCGCCGAGCCGGCTCTCCAGCTCCTCCGCCCGGACTTGGTCGTCCAGTTCCCGCAGCTCTGCCGCGGTACGCCGGACCTTGACGACCATCGGGTCGGACGCGAAGTACGTGTGCACCTCGTCGAGGTCGTTCAGGACGGAGGCTCGCCGGGCGATCGCGTCCAGTACCCGGCTCGCCGACCCGGCGAGGCGCTCCGCCCGACGGGCGCGGGCGTCCTGGAGCGACTGCTTGCGTGCGGTGAAGGCGTCGTAGATCTCGGTCCGCTTGTCGCCGATGCCGGCGAGGAAACCGTCGTGCTCGGCGAAGCGGGACTCCAGGTTCTCCAGCTGGAGCATCAGGCGCGCGAGCTGCTCGTCGCAGCGCTCGGGAGTGTCCGAAGCCGCCAGAGCACCCGTGACGGCCTGGCCCAAGAGGGCGATCTCGGCGGCGTACTCCGCCCGCCCCTCCTGCTCCAGGAGCTCGGCACGCCGGGCGGTGAGAACGGCCCGGGCGCGGTTCAGCGCGCCCAGCACGTCGGCGATCCGCTCCAGGATCGATGTGCGGACGGTCGCGTCGCCGATGTCGAGACCGGCGATGATCTCGCTGAGCGTCCGCAGGGCGAGCGTGTGCTCGTCGAGCCGGTCGCCGACGGGGCCCGCCTCTGCCACGGTGGCCAGCGCCCCGGCCTCGCGCGCGAGCCCTTCTGCCTCGGTGTGGTGACCGGTGAAGGCGTCCTCGCGCCGGAGGAAGGCGATGGCCCGCTGGGCTGCCGAGGTGATGTCGGCGTCGACGTCCGCGGCGAGGGTGTCGATGCCGTGCGTGTCGGCGTAGCGCATCTCCTTGAGGGTCACCAGGTGCCCCTGTGCCTGGCGGAGTTCGGTGATCCTGGAGATCCACTCCTCGGCCGTGGCGGGCGCCTCGCCCCGGACGCGCCGGACGAGTCGGCTGATCTGCTGGGCGGATTCCGCGAGGGCCTCGGCGGCCCGCCGGGTGAGCGCCGTCACCGTCGCGAACTCGTCGAGGACCTGAGTCGCGGTGGCCCGCAGCTCGTTCAGCGGAGCGCGCAGGTCTCCGGCCTCCGGGTCTCCCAGCCAGTGGTGGACGTCGCCCGCGCGCACGCAGGCGGCGACGAGCGCCTCGTACACCCCGCCCGCGGGCGTCAGCTCTGTGGCCTGCCGGGCGATCGACAGGCAGTCGGCGATCCCCCGGACGAGATCCGCGTTGCCGATGCGGCCCAGCGGGCCGCTCCCCACGGCAGTGACGTGCGTGTCGGCCACGTACGGCGTCCGCCAGATCTGCACCGGGTGGACCCGGCCGGGCTCGCCGTCCTCGGCACGCAGGACGATCATCGTTCCGTCGTCGAGGAGGGCGTATCCACGACAGGAGACAGGGCTCGTGATCTCCTTGCGGATCAGGTTGTACGGGAGAAGCAGGCTTCGCCCGGTCTCCTGGGCATGGAAGACGAAGAGGATGTCCTCGCCGTTGGGTGAGCGGATCGCCCGCTCGAACGCCGGCCCGGCCGAGTCCGTGTCTCCGGTGTCGAAGGTCTTCACCGTGCCGGAGGCGAGACAGTAGCCGCCGGGGAACACGACGCCCTCGTCCTCGGGCAGCCGCAGGCACGCCTGTCCGATGCCGTCGAGTCTGAC
The DNA here is from genome assembly GCF_002156145.1 of Streptomyces sp. NRRL B-24572. Lineage (NCBI taxonomy): Bacteria > Bacillati > Actinomycetota > Actinomycetes > Kitasatosporales > Streptomycetaceae > Streptomyces > Streptomyces sp. NRRL B-24572. The sequence continues at coordinate 9,150 of NZ_MWIG01000097.1, forward strand.
GACGGTCCCGGTCAGGGTGTTGAAGACGAGATGCCGTCGGGTCTCCTCCTTGTACGGGCGGACACGCGCCACGATCAGAGCGCCCACCACCGCGTACGCGACCTCCGCGTCGGCCAGGGACTGCAGGGGCTCGTCGACCGGCTCGGTGTGGATGCCTTCCGCGGTCTCGGTGTCGTTCTCCGTCTTCACCGTCAGCGTCCCGCCGACCGTGGAGACGAACAGGCGGCCGCCGAGCGAGATGTGCGGGTGGCGGCCCGGCACGTGGTCGTCGCGGGTCGTCTCCACCCAGTCGATGTCGTGGGAGGGCGGGAAGACGTGGTCGCGCTCGCCCTGCGCGTCGAGGAACGTCGTCTCGGCCGACGGCCCGACGGACCAGCGCAGGACCCTGAGGTCGTCGGTCTGCTCCCCGGTCTGGAAGACGGCGAGGAGACGGCCCTCCAGACGCCGCAGCCGCAGCAGGCGCGCGCCCCGGAAGTAGCGGTGCAGCGCGGTGAACTCCCGTACGAAGTCCGGGTCGTCGAGGAGCCCCGGCACCGCCCCCTCGGGCATCGGGTTCAGGTCGCGGTCGTACAGCGTGAAGACATCGCCGACCGAGAGCTCGGCATGCCCCGCGGACGACGGGTGACGGCCGAAGAGCAGGACGTCATCCCCGACGGCGACGACGTCCCGGGGCAGACCGTTGCGCTCGGCGCGGATCCGGTCGGTGCCCATGAGGGTCAGCTCACCCGAACCGAATTCCGCGATCCGGTCCTGGTTGAGAGCCCCCGCGCGCCGCGCCAGCTCACCTGCCTGCTCGACGAGGCGGTCGCGCAGTACCGCGTAGGTGTCCTGGTCGATCCCTGCGCTCATCCCGTTCCGCTCCTTGTATCGTGAACCTTCACGGGTCCGGTGCCGGTAACTCCCCCGTTTGCCGGCACCGGACCCGCTGTGACCGCTCCCCCGTGGGCGGTCAGCTCTTGGCGGCGCCGTTCAGCGCCTCGGTGCCGGCCGGAGCCGTCACGTCCAGGACCCCGGACTTCATGACCTTCGCCAGCAGCGCGGACACGCTGAGGTTCTGCACGTCGGCGGTGGACAGCGAACCGAGCACCTTCGTCAGGTCCTCCGTGAAGGCACCCGAGCCGTTCAGCCACGGGCCGGCGAGCGCCTGCGCGGTCTGGCTGTGATCCATGAACCCGTCCACGGACTTGCCGAGCGCGATCGACTGAACCAGACGGTCGAGGAAGACCGACTCCCCGCCGACGATGTTGATGTCGGCATGCTCCAGACCGGTCGCGAGGACGGTGGCCTGCGCCTCGGCGACCTGCCGCTGGACGTCGAGCCCGGCGAGCCGGATGTCCTTCTCGGCCTGCAGGCGCAGCCGGTACTCCTCGTGGGTGCGCGAGGCCTCGTCCAGGGCGGCCATCGCCGCCGCCTTCTCGGTGAGACCGGCCGCCTCGGCCTTCAGCTTCTCGCCGATCGCCGTGGCCTCGGCCAGCGCCTGCTCCCGCGTGCCGGCAGCCTCCGCGAGTGCCTTCTCGCGGGCGCCGACCGCTTCGGCGCGCAGCCGTGCCTCGGTGGCCTCCGCCTCGGCGCGACCGGCCTTCTCGATGACCTCGGCCTCCATGTCGCGCACCCGCACCGCGGCGAGCCCTTCGGCGGCGGCCTCGGCCTGGACGCCCTCGGCCAGGC
>NZ_MWIG01000970.1:0-1765 GCF_002156145.1 Streptomyces sp. NRRL B-24572
CCGCGTCGCGGCCGCGGGCGATCCGGTGGCGGAGTCGCTCGTGCACCGGCTCGCCGACGAGGTCGTCGCCATGGCGTACGTCGCGCTCCGCCGGCTCGGGCTCCACCGCGAGGAGGCGCCGGTGCTGCTCGGCGGCAGCGTGCTCGCCGCCCGGCACCCGCAGTTGGAGGAGCGGATCCGCGCACTCCTGGCGGAGCGGGCGCCGAAGGCCGTGATCGGCTTCGTGACCGCGCCGCCGGTGCTCGGTGCGGGGCTGCTCGCCCTGGACGCGGTGGCGGCGGGGCCGGAGGCGAAGGCCCGGCTGCGGGAGCGGTACGAGGGCTGAGTGCGGTGGATGCGGGGCGTCCCGTCGTGCGCGACGGGACGCCCCGCACGCATGTTCACCTGTTCGAGCGACGTCCGATACGGAACCGATTCCGGCCGATCGACGTATTCCAGAGTGAGGGGTTCGCCTGCTGACGCGTGGGAGGCATGGGGCACGATAGGCACAAGATCCAGTCAATCCCGGTGTGCGGGCGGCCCCCTGAGGCCATACTGCTGGCCGGGTGGCCCGCCACCGGAACCGGTTCCTCACCGGCATCCCGGCCGGACGGGCCGACGTCAGCGACCGAGGGGGAGGTCAAGTGACACACCCGCCGAACGCGCCCGCCGCCTCGGCGGCGCAGGGCACGGCGACGGCGTCCGCGCGCCCGGGCGGCGTGCCCGCGCAGCCGTCGCCCGCGCCCGCCGCCACCCCGCCCGCGGGGCGCGGCGCCTGGGCCGTGGGACGGGAGCGGCTGCGGGAGGCCGCGACCACCGAGCCCGGCCGGCTCCAGATCCTCGGGGCCGTGCTGGCGCTGCTCGTCGTCGCGTTCGGGGCCGTCACCGCCCTGGAGGTCACCGACCGGGCCTCCGCCGCCGACGACGTCGTCAGCCGCAGCCAGCCCCTGAGCGCCGACGCGGCCGCCATCTACCGGTCCCTCGCCGACGCCGACACCACCGCCGCCGCCGGGTTCCTGGCGGGCACCCTGGAGCCCGCGGAGTCCCGCGAGCGGTACGCCCGGGACATCACCACCGCCTCCCGGCTCCTCGTCAAGGCCGCGGCGAACACGGGCGGTTCGTCCGTGTCGGCCCGCGAGATCGCCACCCTCAACGAACAGCTCCCCCGCTACACGGGCCTGATCGAGCGCGCCCGGGCCGCCAACCGGCAGGGCCTGCCGCTCGGCGGCGCCTATCTGCGGTACGCCAACGCGCAGATGTCCAGCTCGCTGCTGCCGGCCGCCGAGCGGCTGTACGCGGCGGAGACGGAGCGGCTGCACGGGGACGACGACTCGGCCCGCACCTGGCCGTACCTGTCGCTCGCGCTGGGTCTGCTCGCCCTCGGCTTCCTGGTCTGGGCCCAGCGCCGCAACTACGTCCGGACCAACCGGGTCTTCAACCACGGGCTGCTCGCCGCCACCGCCGCCGCCGTGACCGTCCTGCTCTGGCTGCTCGCCGCGCACACCGTGACGCGCACCGAACTCAACAGCGCGCGGGCGCACGGGCAGGAGTCGCTCCAGGTCCTCAACACGGCCCGGATCAGCTCGCTCACCGCCCGCGCCAACGAGAACCTGACCCTGGTCGCCCGGGGCGCCGTCCTCACCGAGGACGGCAAGAGCGACAAGTACGAGGCGGACTACACGGCGAGCATGAGCGCCCTGACGACGGCGCTCGCCGAGGCGCGTGAGCTCGCCGACGACGACGCCGGACGCGACCCGGTCGCCGACTCGGCCGCGCGCGCGGCCGA
>NZ_MWIG01000971.1:0-3933 GCF_002156145.1 Streptomyces sp. NRRL B-24572
CGGCGCCGTCCTCGTCCTCGCCCTGGTCCTGATCGGCGGCCTCGTCCTCGCGACGTTCCGGTCCGCCGACGCCCACGGCGCCCTCGACCCGCGCTCCGCCGACCCCCACGGCAGCCGCGCCGTCGCCGAACTCCTCAAGGACCGCGGCGTCACCGTCACCCTCGCCACCACCCTCGACGAGGCCACCGCGGCCACGGGCACCGGAACCACCCTCCTGGTCACCACACCCGACTTCCTGACGGACGCTCAGCAGTCCACCCTCCACACGGCGATGGAGAACTCCACCGGCCGCACGGTCCTCATCGGCGCCGGCCAAGCCTCCCTCGGCACCCTCACCCCGGGCGTCACCAGCGCCCCGAGCGCCCCGGTGAGGGAACGCGTCCCCGCCTGCACCCTGCCGGCCGCCACCCGCGCCGGCAGTGCCGACCTCGGCGGCGAGCGCTACGAGACCTCCCCCGGCACCACCGCCGACGCCTGCTACGACTCCGACGGCCTGCCGACCCTCGTCCGGCTCCCCACCACCGGCACCCCCGGCGACACCGTCCTCCTCGGCTCGCCCGACATCCTCTACAACTCCCGCCTCGACCAGCTGGGCAACGCCTCGCTGGCCCTGCAACTCCTCGGCTCCCGGCCCCATCTCGTCTGGTACCTCCCCTCCCTCTCCGATGCCTCGGCCGCCGACACGCCGTCAGACGACACCACGGGCAACTTCCTCTCCCTCATCCCCTCCGGCTGGCTGTGGGGCACGCTCCAACTCGCCCTCGCGGCCCTGCTCGCCGCCATTTGGCGCGGCCGCCGCCTCGGCCCCCTGGTCACCGAGCGCCTCCCCGTCGCCCTCCGCGCCTCCGAGGCCACCGAGGGCCGCGCCCGCCTCTACCGCAAGGCGAACGCCCGCGACCGCGCCGCCTCCGTCCTGCGCACCGCGACCCGCACCCGGATCGCCCCGCTGCTCGGCGTCCCCGCCCAGGACGCCCACTCTCCCGACCGCCTCCTCCCCGCACTCTCCGCCCGTCTCCCCGAGACCACCGCGGACCCCAGGAACCTCCTCTTCGGCCCGGCTCCCGCCGACGACGCCACCCTCATCCGCCTGGCGGACCAACTCGACGCCCTCGAAAGAGAGGTACGCACCTCATGAGCGCCCCGACCCCCGAGACCATCACGGAATCGGACAGCGCCCGAGCCTCCCTGGAGGCCCTGCGCACCGAGATCGCGAAGGCCGTGGTCGGCCAGGACCCCGCCGTCACCGGTCTCGTCGTCGCCCTGCTCTGCCGGGGACACGTCCTCCTCGAAGGCGTCCCCGGAGTCGCCAAGACCCTCCTGGTCCGCTCGCTGGCCGCCGCACTCGAACTCGACACCAAGCGCGTCCAGTTCACCCCCGACCTGATGCCGAGCGACGTCACCGGCTCCCTGGTCTACGACGCCCGCACCGCCGAGTTCTCCTTCCAGCCCGGCCCGGTCTTCACCAACCTGCTGCTCGCCGACGAGATCAACCGCACGCCCCCGAAGACCCAGTCCTCCCTCCTGGAGGCGATGGAAGAGCGCCAGGTCACGGTCGACGGCACCCCGCGCCCCCTCCCGGAGCCGTTCCTGGTCGCCGCGACCCAGAACCCCGTCGAGTACGAGGGCACCTATCCGCTCCCCGAAGCCCAACTGGACCGGTTCCTGCTCAAGCTGACAGTCCCTCTGCCCTCACGCGCGGATGAGATCCACGTCCTCACCCGTCACGCCGAAGGCTTCGACCCGCGCGACCTGAAGGCCGCCGGCGTCCGCCCCGTCGCGGGCCCCGCCGAGCTCGAAGCGGCCCGGGCCGCCGTCGCCAAGGTCTCGGTCTCCACCGAGATCGCCGGCTATGTCGTCGATATCTGCCGTGCCACGCGTGAATCCCCCTCACTCACGCTCGGGGTCTCTCCCCGAGGCGCCACCGCCCTGCTCTCCACCGCCCGCGCCTGGGCCTGGCTCACCGGCCGGGACTACGTCACCCCGGACGACGTGAAGGCCCTCGCTCTCCCCACCCTGCGTCATCGCATCCACCTGCGGCCCGAGGCCGAGATGGAGGGGGTCACCCCCGACTCCGTCATCAACTCGATCCTCGCCCACGTCCCCGTCCCCCGCTGAGAACGGCGCCCCATGGCCCTCACCGGACGAACCGCGCTGCTCGCCGCCCTCGGATCGCTCCCCGTCGGCATCCTCGCCCCCAGCTGGACGGGGATGCTCGCGGTGAACGCGCCCCTCTCCCTCGCAATTCTGTGCGACTACGCCCTGGCGGCGCCAGTACGAACGCTCCAATTCACCCGAAGTGGTGACACATCCGTTCGACTCGGTGAAGAGGCTGAGGTCCAGCTCACCGTCACCAACCCGTCCCATCGCCGTCTGCGCGCCCAGCTCCGCGACGCCTGGCCGCCCAGCAGCTGGCTCCCCGGCACCGAACAGGCCTCCTCACGCCGCCGGCTGACCGTCCCCGCCGGGGAACGCCGCCGCCTCACCACGACCCTGCGCCCGACCCGCCGCGGGGACCGCCGCGCCGAACGGATCACGGTCCGCTCGTTCGGCCCCCTCGGCCTCGCGGCCCGCCAGGGCCACCACGAAGTCCCCTGGACCGTCCGCGTCCTGCCGCCCTTCACCAGCCGCAAGCACCTGCCGTCACGCCTGGCCCGGCTCCGCGAGCTCGACGGCCGCACCAGCGTGCTCACCCGCGGCGAGGGCACGGAGTTCGACAGCCTCCGCGAGTACGTCCCCGGCGACGACACCCGCTCGATCGACTGGCGGGCCACGGCCCGCCAGACCACCGTGGCGGTCCGCACCTGGCGCCCCGAGCGCGACCGCCACATCCTGATCGTCCTCGACACCGGCCGCACCTCGGCCGGCCGCGTCGGCGACGTCCCGCGCCTGGACGCCTCCATGGACGCGGCGCTCCTCCTCACCGCACTCGCCTCCCGCGCCGGTGACCGCGTGGACCTCCTGGCCTACGACCGCCGTCTCCGCGCCCAGGTCCAGGGCCGCTCCGCCGGCGACGTCCTGCCGGCCGTGGTCAACGCCCTCGCGCCGCTGGAACCCGAACTCGTGGAGACCGATGCCCGCGGCCTGGCGGCAACCGCTCTCGCACGCGCTCCACGCCGCTCGCTGATCGTCCTCCTGACCGGCCTGGACGCCGCCCCGATCGAGGAGGGCCTCCTCCCGGTCCTGCCGCAGCTAGCCCAGCGCCACACGGTCCTGGTGGCCTCCGTGGCCGATCCCCACGTCACCCGCATGGCAGAGGCCCGCGGCACGCTCGAAGGCGTCTACGAGGCAGCGGCCGCCACTCAGACACAGTCCCAGCGCGCTCGCACCGCGGACCAGCTCCAGCGCCACGGCGTCACGGTCGTCGACGCCACCCCCGACACCCTCGCCCCCGCCCTGGCGGACGCCTACCTCGCCCTCAAGGCAGCCGGCCGCCTCTGAACACGACGGCTGAACCCGGCCCCCGAAAGGGGATCCGCGCCGTAAACGCAGAAAAGCCCCGCACCATGAGGTGCGGGGCTTTCCCACAATGATTGTTCGGCGGCGTCCTACTCTCCCACAGGGTCCCCCCTGCAGTACCATCGGCGCTGAAAGGCTTAGCTTCCGGGTTCGGAATGTAACCGGGCGTTTCCCTAACGCTATGACCACCGAAACACTATGAAGTTGAACTCAACCGGCAAGGGAGTTCATTGCTTCAGAACTAACACAGTGGACGCGAGCAACTGAGGACAAGCCCTCGGCCTATTAGTACCGGTCAGCTCCACCCCTTGCGGGGCTTCCACATCCGGCCTATCAACCCAGTCGTCTACTGGGAGCCTTACCCTCTCAAGGAGGTGGGAATACTCATCTCGAAGCAGGCTTCCCGCTTAGATGCTTTCAGCGGTTATCCCTCCCGAACGTAGCCAACCAGCCATGCCCTTGGCAGGACAACTGGCA
>NZ_MWIG01000972.1:0-2249 GCF_002156145.1 Streptomyces sp. NRRL B-24572
CATGCGCACAGCCTCGCGGATGGGGCCCCGGGACCCCGTCCGCGAGGCTGTGCGCATGACAACGAACCGTGGACGCAAGGCCCTGATGCTCGCCCTCTCCGTCGCCGCCGTGGCCGGGGTCGGACTCGTCGGGGGCGGGGTCGCCCCCGCCGCCGCTGCCGCCGGGCTCGAATGGGGCGACTGCGACCCCGCCGTGAAGCCGCTGCCCGGGCAGCAGTGCGCCACGCTCTCCGTCCCCCTCGACTACGCCGACCCCGACGGCGAGCAGATCGGCCTCGCCGTCGCCCGGCTGCGCAGCACCCGGCCCGAGGCGCGGCGCGGAACGCTCATGGTGATCCCCGGCGGTCCGGGGAGTTCCGGTGTGCAGCGGCTCGGGCAGAAGGGGGCCGCCCTCGCGCAGGAGGTGAACGGCGCGTACGACCTCGTCGCCTTCGACCCGCGCGGGGTCGGCGGCTCCGCCAAGGCCCGGTGCGGCTTCGACGAGGACGACCGGCGCCTGGTGACCCTGCGGTCCTGGCCCGCCGCCGACGGCGGCATCGGCGAGAACGTGGCCCGCTCCCGCCGGATGGCCGAGGACTGTGCGCGGAACGGTGGTGCGATGGTCCGCAGCCTCACCACGGCCAATCAGGTGCGGGACCTCGACCGGCTGCGGCAGGCGCTCGGCGAGCGGAAGCTGTCCGCGTGGGCCGTCTCGTACGGGACGTACGTGGCCGCCGTGTACGCCCAGAAGTTCCCGGAGCGCACCGACCGCTGGGTCCTCGACAGCAGCGCCGACCCCGACCCGAAGCACGTCGCGCAGGGCTGGCTCGCGGGCATGGCGCGCGGTGCCGAGGACCGTTTCCCCGACTTCGCCGCCTGGGCGTCCGACCCGGCGCGCCCGGAGGGCCTGCGGCTCGCCGAACGCCCCGAGGACGTAAGGCCGTTGTTCCTCGACCTCGCCGCCCGGCTCGATCGTGAGCCGCGCGCCTCGGCCACCCCCGGCGTACCGCTGAACGGCACCGTCCTGCGCCAGGCCCTCCAGCAGGCCCTCTACTCCGACGCCTCCTTCCCCGCCTTCGCCCGCCTCGTGGCCCAGGCCCTCGACCCGGCGGGCGTCCCCGTGCTGCCGCCCGAGCTGGCCGGGCCCATGCCCGACGAGGCGGCGACCGTCAGCGTGGGCGTGATCTGCAACGACGTGGACTGGCCCCGTTCCGTACCGGCGTACGAGCGGGCCGTCGCCGCCGACCGGGAGCGGTACCCGCTGACCGCGGGCATGCCCGCGAACATCACGCCCTGCGCCTTCTGGAAGGGCGGCGCGGTGGAGAAGCCGACCCGGATCACCGACCGGGGCCCGTCCAACGTGCTCATGATCCAGAACCTGCGCGACCCGTCGACCCCGCACTCCGCCGGCCTGAGGATGCGCGCGGCCTTCGGCGACCAGGCGCGCCTCGTCTCGGTCGACAAGGGCGGCCACGCGGTCTACCTCGGCAACGGGAACGCCTGTGGCGACCGCGCGGTGACCCGCTTCCTGACGGAGGGCGTGCGGCCGGCGGAGGACGTTCTCTGCCGGTGACGGACCCTACGCGTGCAGTGCCGCGCGCAGGTGGCCCCGGGAGGCGGTCAGCCGCTGCTCGGCGGTCTCGGCGTCGACGTCGGCGAGGATCATCAGGATCGCGGTCTTCACCTCGCCGTCGGCGGCGGCGAGCGCCGTCTCGATCTGCTCGTCGGGCGCGCCGGTGGCGAGGGCGACGATCCGCCGCGAGCGGGCCTGGAGCTTGTCGTTGGAGGCGCGGACGTCGACCATCAGGTTTCCGTAGGTCTTGCCGAGGCGGATCATCGTGATGGTCGAGATCATGTTGAGGACGAGCTTCTGGGCGGTGCCGGCCTTGAGGCGGGTGGAGCCGGTGAGGAGCTCGGGGCCGGGGACGACCTCGATGCCGTGCTCGGCGGCGGCGGCGAGCGCGCTGTCCGCGTTGCAGGAGAGGCCGATGGTCAGGGCGCCGTGGGCGCGGGCGTGCTCGACGGCGCCGACGGCGTACGGGGTGCGGCCGGAGGCGGAGATGCCGACGACGGTGTCGTCGGCGGTGAGCCCGAGGGCGGTCAGGTCGGCCACCGCGAGTTCCTTGGAGTCCTCGGCGCCCTCGACGGCCTTGACCATGGCGGACGGGCCGCCCGCGATGAGGCCGACGACCTGCGAGGGGTCGGTGTTGAAGGTGGGCGGGCACTCGCTGGCGTCGAGGACGCCGAGGCGGCCCGCGGTGCCGGCGCCC
>NZ_MWIG01000973.1:0-1210 GCF_002156145.1 Streptomyces sp. NRRL B-24572
ACCCCCCTCTCCGAGGCCCTCCGCCGCGCCAACGAGGCCGGCGCCCGCGCCCTCGTCGTCGTCGACGGCACCGGCGAACCCACCGGCATCGTCCGCGAGACCGCCATCGCCGCCGTACCCCAGCACCGCCGCCCCTGGGTGGCCGTCAGCACCCTCGCCCAGGACCTCACCGACGGCATGCGGGTCCCCGCCGAGCTCACCGGCCAGCCCCTCCTCGACCACCTCCGCGCCAGTCCCGCCACCGAGTACCTCGTCGTCGAGGACACCGGCGAGATCTACGGCGTCCTCGCCACCACCGACGTCGAGCGCGCCTTCGTCAAGGCCATGGCGCGACCGTCCGCCTGACCCCGTACCCCCGGGCCATGGCACGACCGTCCACGTAACCCCGGTACTCTGGTCACATGTCCGAACCGACCGGTGCCGCCCGCCGACGCGGGCCCTTCAAGGTCGGGGACCAGGTTCAGCTGACCGACCCCAAGGGCCGTCACTACACGTTCACGCTCGAAGAGGGAAAGAACTTCCACACCCACAAGGGTTCTTTCCCGCACGACGAACTGATCGGCGCCCCCGAGGGCAGCGTTGTCCGTACCACCGGAAACGTCGCCTACCTCGCGCTGCGCCCCCTGCTCCCCGACTACGTCCTGTCCATGCCCCGCGGCGCAGCCGTGGTCTACCCCAAGGACGCGGGGCAGATCCTGGCCTTCGCCGACATCTTCCCCGGCGCCCGCGTCGTGGAAGCCGGAGTGGGCTCGGGATCGCTGAGCAGCTTCCTCCTGCGCGCCATCGGAGACAGCGGCATGCTGCACTCCTACGAGCGCCGCGAGGACTTCGCCGAGATCGCGAAGGGCAACGTCGAGCGCTACTTCGGCGGCCCCCACCCCGCGTGGCAGCTGACCGTCGGCGACCTCCAGGACAACCTGTCCGACACCGACGTCGACCGCGTCATCCTGGACATGCTCGCCCCCTGGGAGTGCCTGGAGGCCGTCTCCAAGGCCCTCGTCCCCGGCGGCATCCTCTGCTGCTACGTGGCGACCACCACCCAGCTCGCCCGCACCGTGGAGTCCATCCGCGAGTTCGGCTGCTACGCCGAGCCGCAGCCCTGGGAGTCCATGATCCGCAACTGGCACGTCGAGGGTCTCGCCGTCCGCCCCGATCACCGCATGATCGGCCACACCGGCTTCCTCGTCACCGCCCGCCGCCTCGCGGACGG
>NZ_MWIG01000974.1:0-2611 GCF_002156145.1 Streptomyces sp. NRRL B-24572
GCACAGGTCCTTCACCGGCAGCGCGTCCATGTCCGCCCGCAGCGCCACGACCCCCCCGCCCCCCGGCGCCGCACCGCGCAGGACACCCACGACCCCGTGCCCCGCGATGCCCGTACGGACCTCGTCGAGGCCCAGGGCGCGCAGGTGGTCCGCCACCAGGCGGGCCGTGTTCACCTCCCGGTTGGGCAGCTCCGGATGCCGGTGCAGATGCCGCCGCCAGGCCACCACCTGATCGGCCGCTGCGGCCGCCCGCTCGTCCAGTTCGTCGTGGATCGCCTCGCTGCCCAACGGGACTCCCTCTCGTACCGGCCGGCGCCGCGGCCTGGAAACCGTGCACCGTCAGCCTGCCACCCGGGACGGGTCACGGCACCGCCCCGGGCAGCCGTTCAGGCCGACCGGGGCACTGCTGCGGCCGTGATCGCCGATCAGGCCGGTGTGCCCACCGCGCCCGGGCCGCTGCGCGCGATGACGGCCGCCGTGTCCACGCCCGCCGGCAGCGTGCCGAAGGCGAGACCCCGGTCCCCGTCGAGGCGGGAGGCGCAGAACGCGTCGGCGATCGCCGGGTGGCCGTGCCGGACGAGCAGCGAACCCTGGAGGACCAGGGCGAGACGCTCGACGAGGCGTCGTGCCCCGTACGCCACCGCCTCCGGGTCGCCGAGCCCCGCGAGGTCCTTGCGGAGGCCCGCGACCGCCGCGTCGAGCCGCCGGTCGGCCCCCGCGCCCCGGTCGACCTCCGCGAAGTACGCCTCCACCGCCTCCGGCTGACGGGCCATCGCCCGCAGCACGTCGAGCGCGGCGACGTTCCCGGAGCCCTCCCAGATGGACGGCAGAGGCGACTCCCGGTAGAGCCTCGGCAGGCCCGAGTCCTCGACGTAGCCGTTGCCGCCGAGGCACTCCAGGGCCTCGGCGGCGTGCGCGGGGGCGCGCTTGCAGACCCAGTACTTGGTGACCGCGAGCCCGAGCCGCCGCAGCTGCTCCTCCTCGGCGTCACCGCGCGCCGCCCGGTCCACCGCCCCCGCGAGCCGCAGCGCCGCGACCGTCGCGGCCTCCGCCTCCACGGCCAGGTCGGCGAGGACGTTCCGCATCAGCGGCTGGTCCACGAGCCGCGCCCCGAACGCCTCCCGGTGCGTGGCGTGGTGCACGGCCTGCACGAGCCCGAGGCGCATCCCGGAGGCCGAGCTGATGGCGCAGTCGAGCCGCGTCATGTTGACCATCCGGATGATGGTGGCCACCCCGCGCCCCTCCTCGCCGACGAGACGGCCGAGGGCGCCCTCGTACTCGATCTCGGAGGAGGCGTTCGACCGGTTGCCCAGCTTGTCCTTGAGGCGCTGGAGCCTGATCGCGTTGCGGCTGCCGTCGGGCAGCACCCGGGGCACCAGGAAACAGGACAGGCCGCCGGGCGCCTGCGCCAGGGTGAGGAAGACGTCCGACATCGGCGCCGAGGTGAACCACTTGTGGCCGGTCAGCGCGTACATCCCGGGCTCGCCCGTGGGCACGGCCCGGGTGGTGTTCGCCCGGACGTCCGAGCCGCCCTGCTTCTCGGTCATCGACATCCCGGCGATGATCCCGCGCTTCTCCGTCGGCACCCGAAGACCGAAGTCGTACGTCGAGGAGGTGAGCAGCGGCTCGTACACCTCGGCGAGCTCCGGCTGGACGCGCAGCGCGGGCACCGCCGCGTACGTCATGGAGACCGGGCACAGGTGCCCCGCGTCGGCCTGCCCCCACACGAACACCTTCGCCGCCCGCGCCACATGCGCGCCCGGCCGCTCGTCGCGCCAGGGAGCGCCGTGCAGCCCGTGCCGTACGGCCACGTCCATCAGCTCGTGCCAGTACGGGTGGAACTCGACCTCGTCGATCCGGTGGCCGTACCGGTCGTGGGTGTGCAGGACGGGGGAGTGGCGCTCGGCGAGCCGCCCCCACTCCTGGGCCTCCTCGCCTCCCGCCTTCGCCCCGAGCTCGCGGACCTCGGCCTCGGCCCAGCCCGCGCCCTCCCGGCGCAGCGCCTCCAGGAGCGCGGGGTCGGCGGAGACGTCGTAACCGGTCAGCGGCGGTACCTGGTTGGTGACCTCATGCGTGGGCGGCATCCGGAACTCCCAGTGCTCGGAGGGTGAAAGTGACGAGTGCGGGTACGGTCTCGGGCCCGACGGTCCCCTCGGCCAGCGGCCCGACGAGCGCCTCGGCGCCCGCCCCGACCAGCGCCGAGGCCGTCAGGACCGGGTCCTGGGGCGGCAGCTCGCCCGCGCGCACGCCCTCCTGGACGCGCGCGGCGAACACGTCCCGGAACGTGCGCCGGAAGACGAGCCGCTCCGCGTCCACGGCCGGGTCGACCGGTTCGGCGAGCAGCGCGTAGGCGAGGCGCGGCGACTTCAGGGCGCGCTGGGCGAAGGTCTCGATGACGGCGACCACCCGCTCGGCCGCCGAACCGTGCCCGGGGTGCCCCGCCGCCTCGGAGACGGCCGCGACCTCCCGGCTCACCACGGTCCTGAACAGCTCGACGGCGAGCTCGGCCTTGCTCGGGAAGTGGCGGTACACGCTGCCCGTGGCGATTCCGGCGCGCGCGGCGACGGCGGCCATCGTGCAGCCCGCGTACCCCTGCTCGGCGAGCAGCCCG
>NZ_MWIG01000975.1:0-1702 GCF_002156145.1 Streptomyces sp. NRRL B-24572
ACGCGTCGATCTTGGCCTGGAGGGCGGTCAGGAGGCCCTGGAGGAGCTCGATGGTGACCTCGTCCGTGAGGTTGCCGTCGGCGTCGAAGCGCTCGTGCGAGCGGAAGACGTGCACCTCGGGCTTCACGACGACGTCGCTGTCGGTCCAGACGAAGACCTGGCGGAGGGCGAGCTGTGCCCGGACGGTGCCGAAGTTGGTGGGCGCGGCGCCGAGGATCGCGACGGGCTTGCGGTGCAGCGGGAGGCCCTCGGTCTTGGTCCAGTCGGTGGAGAGCCAGTCGAGCGCGTTCTTGAGGACGCCGGGGATGGAGTAGTTGAACTCCGGGGTGGCGATGAGCAGTCCGTCCGCCTGCGCGACCCGGCGGCGCAGCTCGTCGACGACGGCCGGCCGCAGTTCGGGGGTGTCGAGGTCCAGGTCGTACGGCGGGATCTCGCGCAGGTCCTCGTAGATCTCGATCTCCTGGCCGCCGGGGTTGAACTTCTGCGCGGCGCGCAGCAGTTGCGTGTTGTGCGAGGTGGCACGGAGCGAGCCGGAGATGGCGAGGATCGTGGACGCGGTCATGGGAACCCCCCAGTTCGTCGGGCGAGCCGGCGGGCGCCGGACTCGACGCCACCGAAGCTAAACCGATCGGTTCATTCTGTCAACGGAACGGTTCAGTCTTGACAGTGAACTGAATGGTGTAGTTCATTCGAGACATGACCGCTCCCCAGCTCGCGGGCCGCCGGACCGTCGCCCGCACAGCCCGCCCCTTCCACACCCACGAGGGCGCCGGATTCCCGGTACGCCGCCCGTTCCCGACCGAGGAACTCCCCTTCGTAGACCCATTCCTGATGATCGATCAGGTGGGCCCGATCGAGCTCGCGCCCGGCGAGGCGAAGGGCGCGCCCCCGCACCCGCACCGGGGCTTCGAGACGATCCAGTACGTCCTCGACGGCGACATCGCGAACGCCGACTCGCGCGGTCACCGCGCCGTCGTCCGCGCGGGCGGCGTCCAGTGGCTCACCGCCGGTTCGGGCATCGTCCACGAGGCCCTGCCCACACCGGAGTTCCTCGCCTCGGGCGGCCGGCAGCACATGCTCCAGATCTGGCTGAACCTCCCCGCCCAGCTCAAGGGCGTCCCGCCGCAGAGCCAGAACGCCGAGGCCGCCGACCTGCCGGTGGCCGTCACCCCGGAGGGCGCCGAACTGACCGTCCTCGCCGGGACCAGCCACGGCGTGACCGGCCCCTTCGAGACCCGTACGCCGGTACTCGTCGCCCACGGACGGCTCGCGCCGGGCACCCGCGCCGAGTTCACCGTCCCGGCCGGGCACAACGCGATGGTGTACGTGATGCAGGGCGAGGCCACGGTGTCGGGCACTCCCCTCCCGGACGGGCACCTCGCGGTCCTGACCCAGGAGGGGGACGGGTTCACGGTGGAGGCCCCGGGGACGGCGGCCGAGGTCCTGGTCCTGACGGGCGAACCGATCGGCGAACCGGTGGCCCGCAGCGGCCCGTTCGTGATGAACACGGCAGCGGAACTCCGCGAGGCGGAGAGGGACTTCAGGGAGGGCCGAATGGGCCGGATGCCGGCATGAGCCTGTTCACGGGCAGGCGTTCCGCACCGTCGACAGGCAGGCATCCCGCAGTGTCTGCGGGCAGGCGTCCCGCACCGTTTGCGGGCAGGCGTCCCGCAGGGCGAGGGGGGTCCCCCCTGCTCGAGCG
>NZ_MWIG01000976.1:0-2853 GCF_002156145.1 Streptomyces sp. NRRL B-24572
CGCAGGGGACTGACCCGGGGGCCGGACGCCAAGGTCGCCGGGATCCCCGTCGCGACCCTGGTGAAGAAGAAGGCGGGCGGCGAGACGACCACCGTGTCCGTCTCCGAGCGGGGCAAGCCGTACATCCTGAAGATGGTCAAGAAGGGCGGCAAGGAGCCCGGCGCGATCGTGCTCTCCGACTACGACAAACCGGTCCACGTGAAGGTCCCGCCGGCCGACGAGACGGTGGACCTCTCCAAGCTGGACGGCGGCGCGCCCGCGTAACGCCGCAGGTCGGAGGCGTGCGGGGCCGGAATGTCGGTGGGCCCCGTTAGCCTCTTCCGGTGACCGCGCGCATCACCGACCCCGAGCAGCTCAAGGAGCTGCTCGGCATCCCGTTCACCCCGGAGCAGACGGCCTGCATCACCGCGCCGCTCGCCCCGCAGGTCGTCGTGGCCGGAGCCGGCTCCGGCAAGACGACGGTGATGGCCGCCCGGGTGGTCTGGCTGGTCGGCACGGGCCAGGTCGCCCCCGAGCAGGTCCTCGGCCTCACCTTCACCAACAAGGCGGCCGGCGAACTCGCCGAGCGCGTCCGCACCGCCCTCGTCCGCGCCGGCGTCACCGACCCCGACGTCATCGACCCGGACGACCCCCCCGGCGAGCCCCGCATCTCCACGTACCACGCCTTCGCCGGGCAGCTCCTGACCGACCACGGCCTCCGCATCGGCCTGGAGCCCACCTCCCGGCTCCTCGCCGACGCCACCCGCTACCAGCTCGCCGCGCGCGTGCTCCGCGAGGCCCCCGGCCCGTACCCCGCGCTCACCCGCTCCTTCCCGACCCTCATCACCGACCTCCTCGCCCTCGACGCCGAGCTCGCCGAGCACCTCGTACCGCCCGAGCGGCTCCTCTCGTACGACTCCGAGCTCCTCGACGCCCTCGCCGACGCCAAACTCAGCAACGCCGAGCTCCGCAAGGTCCCCGAGGCCTCCGCCGCCCGCCGCGAACTCCTCGACCTCGTCGTCCGCTACCGAGCCGCCAAGCGCTCCCGCGACCTGCTCGACTTCGGCGACCAGATCGCCCGCTCCGCCGAGCTCGCCACCACCCGGCCCGAGGTCGGCGCGATCCTCCGCGAGGAGTTCAAGGTCGTCCTCCTCGACGAGTACCAGGACACCTCCGTCGCCCAGCGGCTGCTGCTCTCCGGCCTCTTCGGCCAGGGCCCCGCCGGCCGGAGCACCGGACACGCCGTGACCGCCGTCGGCGACCCCTGCCAGGCCATCTACGGCTGGCGCGGCGCCTCCGTCGCCAACCTCGACGACTTCCCCGAGCACTTCCCGCACGCCGACGGCAGCCCCGCGAGCCGCTACTCCCTCTCCGAGAACCGGCGCAGCGGCGGCCGCCTCCTCGACCTCGCCAACGGCCTCGCCGCCCCCCTGCGCGCCATGCACGCGGGCGTGGAGGCCCTGCGCCCCGCGCCCGGCGCCGAACAGGACGGCACCGTCCGCATCGCCCTCCTCCCCACCCACGCCGAGGAGATCGACTGGCTCGCCGACTCCCTCGCCCACCTCGTACGCACCGGCCGCGAGCCCGGCGAGATCGCCGTCCTGTGCCGCACCGCCACCGACTTCCCCGCCATCCACGCTGCCCTCGTCGCCCGTGACGTGCCCGTCGAGGTCGTCGGCCTCTCCGGCCTCCTCCACCTGCCCGAGATCGCCGACCTCGTCGCCGTCTGCGAGGTCCTCCAGGACCCCGGGGCCAACGCCGCCCTGGTCCGCCTCCTCACCGGCCCCCGCTGGCGCATCGGCCCCCGCGACCTCGCGCTCCTCGGCCGCCGCGCCCGCCTCCTCGTCCACCGCGGCGGCGAGGAGACGGACCCCGAGCAGCGGCTCGCCGCCGCCGTCGAGGGCGTCGACCCGGCCGAGGTCGTCTCCCTCGCCGACGCGCTCGACACCTTCCTCGACTCCGGCGGCGCCGCCGACGACGGCCTGGCCTTCTCCACCGAGGCTCGGGTCCGCTTCGCGCGCCTCGCCGCCGAACTGCGCGCCCTGCGCACCTCGCTCGCCGACCCCCTCATGGACGTGCTGCACCGGGTCCTCGCCGCGACCGGCCTGGAGGTCGAGCTCTCCGCCTCCCCGCACGCGCTCGCGGCCCGCCGCCGCGAGACCCTCGGCCACTTCCTCGACATCGCCGCCGGCTTCGCCTCCCTCGACGGCGAGGCCAGCCTCCTCGCCTTCCTCGGCTACCTGCGCACGGCCGTCCAGTTCGAGAAGGGCCTCGACAGCACGCTGCCGGGCGGCGAGAACACCGTGAAGGTCCTCACCGCCCACAAGTCCAAGGGCCTGGAGTGGGACGTCGTCGCCGTCCCCGGCCTGGTCACCGGCCAGTTCCCGAGCGCACGCGCCCGCGAGTCGTGGACCTCGCAGCCCCAGGTCCTCCCGCACGCCCTGCGCGGCGACGCGGCCACCCTGCCGGACATCGACACCTGGGACGCCAAGTCCCTCACGTCCTTCAAGAACGCGATGCGGGACCACCAGCACACCGAGGAACTCCGCCTCGGCTACGTCACCTTCACCCGCCCCCGTTCCCTCCTCCTCGGCTCCGCCCACTGGTGGGGCCCGGCCCAGAAGAAGCCCAGGGGCCCCTCGGACTTCCTCCGGGCGCTGTACGACCACTGCGCGGCGGGCCACGGCGAGATCGAGGCCTGGGCGGAGGAACCGGAGAAGGACGCACAGAACCCGTCCCTGACGGAACAGGGACAGGACCGGGCCTGGCCACTGCCCCTGGACGACGAGGCACTGCATCGGCGCAGGGAAGCGGCGCAAGCCGTGACGAACCGGTTGTGGGCATACGTTCCGCAGGGCGAGGGGGGTCCCTCCT
>NZ_MWIG01000977.1:0-2504 GCF_002156145.1 Streptomyces sp. NRRL B-24572
CCGTGTACGAGACGGCGGAGCTGACCGAGACGGAGGCCTTCACCGCCTCGACGGCCAGCGGCCCGCACGCGTTGATGCGTTCGGCGATGTCGAGGGCGGTGTCCAGGGCGGTGCCGTCGGGGACGACGCGGCCGACGAGGCCGATGGCGGCGGCTTCCTCGGCGCTGTAGGGGCGGCCGGTGAGGAGCATTTCGAGGGCGTGGGTGCGGGCGATCTGGCGGGGCAGGCGGACGGTGGAGCCGCCGATGGGGAAGAGGCCGCGCCGGACCTCGAAGAGGCCGAAGGTGGCGGAGGCGGCGGCGACCCGGATGTCGGTGCCCTGGAGGATCTCGGTGCCGCCGGCGACGCAGTACCCCTCGACGGCCGCGATGACGGGTTTGCGGGGGCGGTGGTGGCGGAGCATCGCCTTCCAGTGCAGGTCGGGGTCGGCCTTGAGCCGGTCCCGGTACCGCTCGCCCTCCATGCCCTTCCCGGCGAGGGCCTTGAGGTCCATGCCCGCGCAGAAGGAACCGCCCGCGCCGGTGAGGACGATCGAGCGTACGCCGTCGTCGGCGTCGGCCTCCAGCCAGCCGTCGTGCAGGCCGACGAGCATCGGCAGTGAGAGGGCGTTCTTGGCCTCGGGCCGGTTCAAGGTGAGGACGAGCGTGGCGCCTTCGCGCCGGACGCTGAGGTGTTCGGTGCCGCCCATGGGGGTCTCCCGTCTCCAGTTCTGGAACAGGTTGCAGGAGCCGGGGGCCCAGTTCAATAGTTTTCTGACACTCAGTCAGATTCTTCTGCGCACCCCCTTCCCCCGGTGACCGGTCGGCGCTCTAATGACCGCCACGTCCATGTGAACCAGCGAACCGGGGTCAGGAGGAACGGTGGAGTACAACCTTGCCGACCTGTTCGAATCGGTCGTCGACGTGGTCCCCGACCGCGAGGCGCTGGTGTACGTCGACCATCCGGGCACGGGCGCGGAGCGGCGGCTCACCTACGCCGAGCTCGACGCCGCCGCCAACCGGATCGCGCACCACCTGATCGACGCGGGCATCCGGCCCGGCGAACACCTCGGCCTCCACCTGTACAACGGCGTCGAGTACCTCCAGACCGTCCTCGCCTGCCTCAAGGCGCGGATCGTGCCGGTCAACGTCAACTACCGGTACGTGGAGGAGGAGCTCGTCTACCTGTACCGGGACGCCGACCTGGCCGCGCTCGTCTTCGACGCCGAGTTCACCGAACGGGTCGCGGCGGCGCTGCCGCAGACGGAGAAGCTGCGGCACCTCGTGCGGGTGGGGCCCGCCCGTCGCCCGACCACCACCCCTCAAGGAGCTGCTGCGCAGCACAGTGCCGAATTCGAGCACGCCCCCGCGCTCGACTGCGTGCCGTTCACGGAGGCGGAGGCCGCCGGTTCCTCCGAGCGCGGCTTCGGCCCCCGCTCCCCCGACGACCTCTTCATCATCTACACCGGCGGCACCACCGGCATGCCCAAGGGCGTCCTGTGGCGCCAGGAGGACCTGTTCTTCGCCGGGCTCTTCGGCGGCGACCCCTCGGGCGAGCCCGTGAAGCGGCCCGAGGAGCTGGCCGAGCGCGTCGCGGCCGGCGGCGCCGGCATCACCTTCTTCCCCGCGCCGCCGCTGATGCACGGCACGTCCACCCTCACCGCGTTCATCGCCCTCAACTACGGGCAGCGGGTCGTCCTGCACCGCAAGTACGTGCCCGAGGAGGTGCTGCGCACCCTGGAGAAGGAGAAGGTCTCCAGCATCTCCCTGGTGGGGGACGCGATGCTGCGGCCGCTCGTGGACGCGCTGCGCGGACCGCTCAAGGGGACGGACCTCTCGGCCCTCTTCAGCCTCTCCTCCTCCGGGGCGATCATGTCGGAGACGGTACGGGCCCAGCTCCAGGAGCTCATGCCGAACGTCACGCTGCTCAACAACTTCGGCTCCACCGAGTCCGGTTCCAACGGGCGCGCCACCGACGACTCCGGCCCGTCCAAGGGCTTCCGGCTGCACGTCAACGAACGCACCCAGGTCGTCGACCCGGCGACCCGGATCCCCGTCGGACCGGGCGAGACCGGCCGTCTCGCCCAGCGGGGCCACGTCCCGCTCGGCTACTACAACGACCCGGCCAAGACCGCCGAGACCTTCTTCGAGCGGGACGGGGTGCGGTGGGTGCTGCTCGGTGACATGGCGACCGTGGACGAGCAGGGCGTCGTGACCGTCCTGGGGCGCGGCTCCCAGTGCATCAACACGGGCGGCGAGAAGGTGTACCCCGAGGAGGTCGAGCAGGCGCTCAAGTCCCATCCCGACGTGTACGACGCGCTGGTCGCCGGTGTCCCCGACGCCCGCTGGGGCAACCACGTCGCCGCCGTCGTCCAGCTCCGGGAGGGGGCGGAGCCACTGGACCTGGAGTCCCTCCAGACCCACTGCCGGCAACAGCTGGCGGGGGACCTGGTAGCCCGCCAGCTGTTGCCGGCAGTGGGTCTGGAGGGACTCCAGGTCCAGTGGCTCCGCCCCCTCCCGGAGCTG
>NZ_MWIG01000978.1:0-5369 GCF_002156145.1 Streptomyces sp. NRRL B-24572
CCGGATGGTCGCCCGCCTCGGTGACCTGCACGTCCACCCCGCGCTTGTCGTCGGCGGCGGAGCGGCGCACGACCCACTCGGCCTCTTCGAGGCGGGCGACCATCCGGCTGACGGAGGGCTGGTTGGTGCCCAGCGCCTTCACGAGCTCCGAGATCCGAAGGGTGCCGTCCCGCCGCTCCGACAGGGAGAGCAGGAGCAGGAGTTCACCGGTGGAGACTCCGTGGTTGCGGGCCAGTCGCCTGCTGGCCGCCGAGTTGACCTGCTCCATCAGGCGGGCCAACTGCCGCCAGAGGGCGAGTTCGTCCACCTCGCCGCCGGGTCCCCAGGTCTCCATTGGTGCGGCCCTTCGCTGAGTCTTCTGGACGTTCTGTTTACCCGTCTGTCACGTTGCCCAGCGTAACTCCTTGCGCCGGTTGACCGCACCCTCGTGTTCGTTCATCATTTACATGCAATCGCATGCATTGGAAAGTGCACCCCCCAGAAAGGCTCGGTCACCATGCCCTTACCCCTCCTCGCCCTGATGCTCGGGGTCTTCTGCGTGGGTACCGCCGAGATCGCCATCGCGGGGATCCTGCCTGAGATGTCCGCCGATCTGGGGGTGTCCGTCCCGACGGTCGGCCTCCTGGTCACGGGCTACGCGCTGGGTGTGACCATCGGCGGCCCGATCATCACCCTGCTGACCGCCAAGTGGTCCCGGAAGGGACTGCTGCTCGGGCTGATGGGCATCTTCATCGTGGGCAACGTCGTCGCGGCGCTGGCGCCCAACTACGGGATGCTGATGGGAGCGCGCATCTTCACCTCGTTCAGCCACGGCACCTTCGCCGCCGTGGCCTGGCACGTCGCCGCCCTCATGTCCCCTCCGGACAAGCAGGCGACCGCCATGGCCAAGATCGCGCTGGGCTTCAACTTCGCCAACGTGCTCGGATCCCCCATCGGAACGCTCATCGGCCAGCAGTTCGGCTGGCGCTCCACCTTCGTCTTCATCACGGTCTTCGCCGTGGCGTGCGTCGTCCTCATCTACGCGTTCGTGCCGAGCGGCCTCAGCACCGGAGGCGAGGAGGGCGCCGAGGAGGACGTCTCGCTGCGGGACCAGCTGAAGGTGTTCCGCAGCGGAAGCCTCCAGCTGTCCATGCTGATCACCGTGCTCGCCCAGGGAGCGGTCTTCACCACGTCGACCTACCTGGCGCCCCTGCTCCGCGACGTCAGCCACTTCGTGCCCGCCATGGTCGGCGTCCTGCTGATCGTCTTCGGCATCGGCTCGGTGCTGGGCAACATCCTCGGCGGCAGGGCCGCGGACACCAACGTCATGCGCGGCGTGCTCACCGCCCAGACGGCCCTGCTGCTCTCGCTCGTACTCTTCTGGGCCGTCAGCCCCTACCGGATCCCCGCGGTCGCCGCCCTGTTCCTGTTCGGCGCCGCCGGCTTCTCCATCATCCCGGCCCTCCAGGCCCGGATCCTCTCGGTGGCCTCCGCCGCGCCGGCGCTCGCCCTCTCGGCCAACGTGTCCGCGTTCAACCTGGGCAACGGACTCGGCGCCTGGCTCGGCGGCACGACCATCGACCTCGGCTTCGGCGTCCGGGACGTCACGCTGACGGCCGCCCTGGCCACGACGGCCGCCCTGCTCCTCTCCCTGGCGATGTGGGCACGCGGCCGCCGGACAGACACGGAACTCCCCGCCCTCGACACGAGTACGAGCACCGCCGACACCGGCGTCGGCACTCCGGTGCACCAGAAGACGCCGTAGCACTCCGCAGCACTCCGTTCCGGCTTCACGGCCCGGGGGCCGCACCCGCCCGACGGCGGGCGCGGCCCCCGCGCGTGCCCGCCCAGGACTCGGTACGCGAGGATCCCCGGGCCGAGACATCGGGAGCGCCCGTCTCCACGTGCCCCACGAGACGGCGCAGGAAGCCGCAGGACGCGGGCGGGACGACCGTCACGTCGCACCAGCGGTGCCCGGCGACCAGGGCGACGGAATGGGCGACCACAGGGACGGCCGGAGGGCTCCCGCGGACGGCCGAGGGCCCTGTGGTGCCCCTCTAAAATCGGCCGGGTAGGGGTTCGACGGCAGATGGGTTGGGGCATGGGCGGCACAGTCACGGCGGTGAGTCGCAACGCGACCTATGTGTTCAGCAAGCCGAACCGAAGTGCGATCAACCTTCTCGCCGGGCTGGGCGTCGAGGGGGATGTCCATGCGGGGGAGAGGATCCGTCATCAGTTCCGCATGACCTATGAGCCGGATCTGCCCAACCTGCGCCAGGTCCACCTGATGCATGCGGAGCTCTTCGACGAGCTCGCGTTCAAGGGCTTCGACGTCTCCGCCGGTCAGCTCGGGGAGAACATCACCACGCGCGGCGTCGACCTGCTCGGGCTCGCCACCGGAACGCTGTTGCACCTGGGCGGTGAAGCGGTGGTCGAGGTGACAGGGCTGCGGAACCCGTGCGCGAAGATCAACGACTTCCGGTCGGGACTGCTCAGCGAGATGTTCGTCCTCGAGCCGGACTCAGAGGAACTCTTTTTCAAGGCAGGCGTGATGGCGGTCGTCCGCCAGGGCGGCCCCGTGAAGCCTGGTGACACCGTCGTGATCGAACTCCCGCCGACTCCCCACCGGCGACTGGAACGCGTCTAGACAGGCTGAGGGAACCTTCGCGGCAAGGGTCGCCTGCCCGACCCGGCCCACTCCCTCCCGCACACGGGCGGAACCTCCGGGCGGGGCGGGAGCCGGGTCCGTCACTCCGGGCGGGGACGGCCCCTGCCGGCCTGCCTCGGCGGCGAGGAGCGGCTCGCCGCCTGCCCGCCTGCCCGCCGGCCACAAGGCGATCGGCGAGATCGAGGCGGCCGAGTGGCAGCCGACCCGGCGGGACCTGGACTCGTGGGCGGGGATCTACCGCTGCGCGCAGGGCGGCCGCCTGTGTGTCCAGCCGTACGTCCCGTCCTGGAAGGCGCTGGACACACGGTCCGCGGGCCGTGCCGCCGAGCTGCCGCCGACGGAACCCGCCCTGGCCACCCGTCATTTCCCGGCGGAGACCGGGATCAGACCGTGGGCCACTCCAGCATCCGGCCCTCGTGGACCGCGGGCCGGCGCCCGACGGCGAGCAGCGGGGTCTCCTCCTCCATGGCGCCGGCCAAGTCGCCGAGCATGGCCCCGAGGCCCGGCCAGGGCCGCCGGTGGTCCGGGTCGCCGAAGGAGAGCTCGCAGACCGTTCCGTACCCGCCCTCACGGTGGTCGACGAAGAGCAGATCACCGGTGAGCGCCTGGGCGAACGGGACCCAGCGTGCGTGCGCGGTCCGTCCGACCTCGTCCTCGTACCCCTCCTCGACGGCGTCCTCGGCCCGGGTGGCGAGATGGCGCTGCCACTCCAGGACCTTCTCGGTGTCCAGGAGGCTGTACCCGATGAGGAACGCCCCCGCCTCGTCGCTCGCCCGGCGGGGCACGACGCCGTCGCAGGCCGCCAGCAGCGCCCGCAGGGCAGGGTGCGGGGGGAAGCCGAGCCCGGCCTCCAGGGCGGTGAGGGCGGCCGCGGAGGCACCGGGGCGCAGTGCCGCGTGGTCGCCCGGGGCGTGCTTCTCCAGCCAGCGGGTGATTCTGGACCAGGCCGGGAGGACCTCGGCGGCATCGGACACGGGGGGCTCCGATCAGTTCGGGGTGGAGGCGGCCACGGACGTGCAGGACTCCCGGGAGCCGTGGGCAGTGACCCGGGGCCGGGCCGGGCCGGCCTTGGGGAGGTCGATGATGAAGCAGCGGGAGGTCATGGCGTCGGCCGGGCCGAACACGGGCACGGTCCGTTCGTAACCGCGGGTGAACTCGACGAAGAGCCGGGTGCCGTGCTCCGTGGGGCGCGCCTCCACGAACGTCCCGAAGGGCGGGCCGCCGGTGGTGAATCCTTCGAGGGCGTCCCGTACGTCCTGGTCGGAGGGTGTGAAGCCCTTCTCGGCGACGAGGGCGTCGGCGAACCGCGCCGCGTCCCCCCGGGTGGCCTCGAAGGCGTCCTGTTCCCGGGCCTCCTGGCGGTAGTCGGCGATGGCGAAGTAGGCGGCGAGCGCCAGGGCGGGGGTGAGCAGAACCGCACCGAGGACCTTGGCCCAGGGTGCGGTTCCGCCTCTGCGTTCGGTTTTCACTGGTCCCGAGATTACTTGAGAGGGTGGTTCGCTCTTCCTGAACTGCTGTCGACGACCGCCCGTATGAGCCGCCGGAGGAAGCCACCGCTCACCGCAGCTACCCCGGGGTGTAAACCCGTGGGCTGATGTCCGCGCAGTCGATCGAACCGTGGGCTGATGCCTCATGGGAGGGGCGCGTGACAGCGTTCCTTCGTGCCCACGGACTGTCCGTCGCGGCATGTTTGACGATCTGTCACAAGAGGAGGGGCTCATGACCACCATGCCGTTCATCAGCCGGAAGGGCATGACGCGCCGCGGCCTGCTGGGAACCGTGCTGGCCGCCGGGGCGGCCGTGCCGCTTGCCGCCGTCGCCGGCCCCGCGTGGGCGAAGGAAGCGAGGACGCACGCCCCGGCGCGGCTCATGCTGCCCGTGCCCACCGGGCCGTACCCGGTGGGCACGGTACAGCTGCGCCTCGTCGACCGGTCGCGTCCGGACGGCATCGCGGGGCTCGGGCACTTCCGGGAGCTGATGGCCACCGTGTGGTACCCCGCCCGGGACGTCCAGCGGTATCCGGTGGCGCCCTGGATGCCGGCCGGCGCACTCCAGGCGTTCCTCGCCGACGTGGGGTTCAGCGTCCTCGCCCCGCTGGCGCCGCTCACCGCCGGCCACGTGGGCGCTCCAGTACTACGGCCGGGCCGAGGGCTGCCCGTGGTCGTGTACTCGCACGGCGCGCACAGCCACCAGGGCGACCACACCATCATGGTCCAAGAGCTCGCCAGCCACGGATACGCGGTGGTGACGGTGGCCCACCAGTACGACACGTACACAGAGTTCCCCGACGGCCGGGTCGCCGTCCCGCTCTACGACCGGCAGGCGCCGGTGCTGCCCGGAGACTTCGCCGCCGATCTGCGCTTCGTCCTCGACTGCGTCGAGCAGCTCGCCGCCGGGCACAATCCCGACGCCGACCGCAGGGACCTGCCGGCCGGACTGCTCGGCTCCCTCGACCCGCGGCGCATGGGCGCGTTCGGCTGGTCGAAGGGCGGGACGGCAACCGCCTGCGCCACGCTCGCGGACGAGCGCATCCGGGCCGGGCTGAGCCTCGACGGTCCGATGCAGATGAACCCGCCGCTGACCGGTGACCTGGACCGGCCGTTCATGATGATGTCCGCCGCGTTCACCCGGGCCACGGACCCCGAGGCGGCCGCGTTCTGGTCGCACCTGCGGGGCTGGCGGCTGAACGTCCGGGCCCGGGGCGCCGTCCACGTCTCGTACG
>NZ_MWIG01000979.1:0-2740 GCF_002156145.1 Streptomyces sp. NRRL B-24572
AAGAAGTCCAAGGCGGGCTGCTGGGGGTATCCCGGCTGCTGCTGCGGGTAGCCGTACGGGGCCTGCTGCGGCGGGACGCCCTGCGGGGCCTGCTGGGGGTATCCATAACCAGGCTGCGGAGCCTGCGGCTGGCCGTAGGGGCCGGGCTGCTGCGGCTGCTGGCCGTACGGGCCCGGCTGGCCGTAAGGACCGGGCTGCTGGCCGCCGTACGGGCCCGGCTGGTTGTAGCTCATCGACAGGTTCCCCTCACAGGATGTTTATGTCTGCCGGACATCCTGGCGGAACCGCCGTCCCGGACGCGCGGCGGGGGCCACACCGTTACCGAACCAAAGCGTTTCAGGACAGTGGCGGGACACGCCTAAACTGCCCCCGTGACCGAGAACACTCAGCAGCAGACAGCAGCCACCACCGAATTGCCGACCACCTACGCGCCGGCCGAGGTAGAGGGGCCGCTGTACGAGCGCTGGGTGGAGCGCGGGTACTTCGAGGCGGACGCGAAGTCCGAGAAGCCGCCGTACACCATCGTCATCCCGCCGCCGAACGTCACCGGCTCCCTCCACCTCGGCCACGCCTTCCAGCACACGCTGATGGACGCCCTGGTCCGCCGCAAGCGCATGCAGGGCTTCGAGGCCCTGTGGCTGCCCGGCATGGACCACGCCGGCATCGCCACCCAGAACAAGGTCGAGCAGCAGCTCGCCGAGGAGGGCAAGTCCCGCCACGACCTGGGCCGCGAGGAGTTCGTCGAGCGCGTCTGGCAGTGGAAGGAGGAGTACGGCGGCCGGATCCTCGGCCAGATGCGCCGGCTCGGCGACGGCGTCGACTGGAGCCGTGAGCGCTTCACCATGGACGAGGGCCTGTCCCGTGCCGTCCAGACCATCTTCAAGAAGCTCTACGACGACGAGCTGATCTACCGCGCCGAGCGCATCATCAACTGGTGCCCGCGCTGCCTCACCGCGCTCTCCGACATCGAGGTCGAGTACCAGGACGACGCCGGCGAGCTCGTCTCCATCCGGTACGGCGAGGGCGAGGACAGCCTCGTCGTCGCGACGACCCGCGCCGAGACGATGCTCGGCGACACCGCCGTCGCCGTCCACCCGGACGACGAGCGCTACAAGCACCTGGTCGGCAAGCAGATCAAGCTGCCGCTGACCGACCGTACGATCCCGGTCGTCGCCGACACCCACGTCGACCCGGAGTTCGGCACCGGCGCCGTCAAGGTGACCCCGGCGCACGACCCGAACGACTTCGAGATCGGCCGCCGCCACGACCTGCCGTCCCTCACCGTGATGGACGAGCACGGCGTCATCACCGTCCACGGCCCCTTCCTCGGCCTGGACCGCTTCGAGGCCCGCTCGGCGATCGTCGGCGCGCTCAGGGAGCAGGGCCGGATCGTCGCCGAGAAGCGCCCGTACATGCACGCGGTGGGCCACTGCTCGCGCTGCAAGACGACGGTCGAGCCGCGCCTGTCGATGCAGTGGTGGGTCAAGGTCGGCCCGCTCGCCAAGGAGGCCGGCGACGCCGTCCGCGACGGCCGGGTGAAGATCCACCCCGAGGACATGTCGAGGCGCTACTTCGACTGGGTCGACAACATGCACGACTGGTGCATCTCGCGCCAGCTGTGGTGGGGCCACCGCATCCCGATCTGGTACGGCCCCGAGGGCCAGGTCGTCTGCGTCGGACCCGACGACGAGGTCCCGACCGGCGAGGGCTGGACCCAGGACCCCGACGTCCTGGACACCTGGTTCTCGTCCGGCCTGTGGCCGTTCTCCACGCTCGGCTGGCCGGAGAAGACCCCGGACCTGGAGAAGTTCTACTCGACCGACGTCCTGCTCACCGGCCACGACATCATCTTCTTCTGGGTCGCCCGGATGATGATGTTCGGCCTGTACGCGATGGACGGCGAGGTCCCGTTCACGACGATCGCGCTGACCGGTCTCGTCCGCGACGAGTTCGGCAAGAAGATGTCGAAGTCCAACCCGAACGCGGTCGACCCGCTGGACTGGATGGACAAGTACGGCTCCGACGCCGTCCGCTTCACCCTGGCCAAGGGCGCCACCCCGGGCGCCGACGTGCCGATCGGCGAGGACTGGGTCCAGGCGTCCCGGAACTTCGCCAACAAGATCTGGAACGCGACCCGTTTCGCGATGATGAACGGCGCGAACATCGAGGGTCCGCTGCCGGACGCCTCCGCGATGTCGGCGACCGACCGCTGGATCCTGTCCCGCCTGAACGAGACGGTCGCTCAGGTCGACGCGTACTACGAGGACTTCCAGTTCGCCAAGCTGAGCGAGTCGCTCTACCACTTCGCGTGGGACGAGGTCTTCGCCTGGTACGTCGAGCTGTCGAAGACCACGTTCTTCGCGGGCGGCGAGGGCGCCAAGGTCTCCGGCCGGGTCCTCGGCGAGGTCCTGGACGTCATGCTGCGACTCCTGCACCCGATCGTCCCGTTCGTCACGGACACCCTGTGGACGACGCTGACCGGCGGCGAGTCCCTCGTCATCGCCGACTGGCCGAAGGCTGTGTTCGTTCCTGGTGCCGACGCACCGGGCGGCTTCCGCGACGAGGCCGCCCAGAAGGAGATCGAGCTCGTCCAGCGGGTCGTCACCGAGGTCCGCCGCTTCCGCAAGGAGCAGGGCCTCCAGGACGCCCAGAAGGTGCCCGCCCGCCTCACGCTGACCGGCACCCCGCTCGTCGCGCACGAGGCCGCCATCCGCCAGATCCTGCGCCTCCAGCCGGAGGG
>NZ_MWIG01000979.1:2770-4028 GCF_002156145.1 Streptomyces sp. NRRL B-24572
CCGCATCCAGACCCAGCTGGCGAACCTGCCGCAGGCCTAGCCCGTACGGCGAAGGGGCCCGGAACCGTCGCGCACGGTTCCGGGCCCCTTCGGCTTTGTCCGTTTGTGTGTGACATCACGCGACTTGTGACCGAAGTCCAGAGGCCCGGGACGAAAGACCCTGGATGATGGAGGGCATGCTCCGCCTCCCCACCGTCCCCGCGCTCCGCCGCTGCGTGGACCGGTGGGCCGTCTCGCCCCGCGCCCTCGACGTCGTCGCCGCGCTCAGCGCCTTCGGCCTGATGGTCCTGGACGTGCCGGGGCTCGCCCGCGCCGACAACTCCCTCACCGGCGTCACCGCGACCCTGGTCCTGGCGGCCGGCGCGGCCACGCTCGTGCTGCGCCGCCGGCTGCCGTGGCTGCCGTACGCGGTGGCGCTCGGCCTGATGGGCTGGCTGCACGAGCTGACCATGATCCAGTTCGCGCTCTACTCGATCGGCCGGTTCCGGGGCCGGCGCGCCGCGACCGCCGCGACCCTGCTGTACGTCGCCGTGGCGTACGCCTACTTCCTCACACCCGGCTGGCCCGCCGAGCACGGCGAGACCGTCAGCGACTTCCTCAGCCTGGTCGTCCCGATCGGCGTCCTCGCGGCGGGCGTCGGCATCGCCGCGTACCGGCAGGACCTCGTCCGCGCCCTGGAGGCCCAGCGCCGCGAGGCCGCCGCCCGGCAGGCCGTCCAGGAGGAGCGGATCTCCGTCGGCCGGGACGTCCACGACCTGGTCGGCCGCGAGCTCACCGTCCTCGCGGTGCGGGCCGAGGTCCTCGCCGTACGGGCCAGGGGAGAGGCCCACCAGAAGGACTTCGAGGAGCTCGCGGACACCGCCCGGCGCGCCCACCTCATGCTCAACGAGACGATCGTGCGCCGCGCCGACCGGGACGCCGCCACGCCCGGCCTCGAAGGGCTCGCCGAGCTCGCCGGGGAGAGCGAACGGATGGGCAGCCCCGTCGATCTGACGGTCGCCGAGGAGGCCAAGGCGCTGTCCCCGCTCCGGCAGGCCGCCGTCCACCGCGTCGTACGGGAGTGCCTGACGAACGCCGCCAAGCACGCGCCCGGCCTCCCGGTGACCGTCGCGATCACGGTCGAGGGGCCCGACCTGCGGATCGAGGTCCGCAACCCGCTGCCGAAGACCCCGCCGACCCCGGCGCCCGTCTCGACCGGCACCGGCCTGTTCTCCATGGAGGAGCGGGTCACCAGCATGGGCGGCACGCTGAAGGCCCG
>NZ_MWIG01000098.1:0-205 GCF_002156145.1 Streptomyces sp. NRRL B-24572
CGAGGGCGGGGCGTGGTCGACCGTCATGACGGACTCCGGGGGAGAGGGAGGCGAAGGTACGCGTCAGCGGCCGTGGGCGCGGGGTGAACACGCGCGCACGGCGAGCAGAGCCTCAGAAGAGGCGGGGTGAAGGGGAAAGGGCGTCAGCAGCCGCGGCGACACGCGGCGGAGGCCACCCGCAGCAGGTCGATGTGACCGCGCGTGG
>NZ_MWIG01000098.1:253-704 GCF_002156145.1 Streptomyces sp. NRRL B-24572
CCGGCCGAACCGACGTGCGACCGTGCCCCACGTGTGATCACCGCGCCCTAGTCTCCAACAGGGTTACAAGGACAGCACGTTCACGACGGGGGAGACGACATGACATACCGGCGCGCGGCGATACCCGCGCTGATCGGCGGGCTGCTGCTCACCGCACTCCTGTGGTGGGCGGGATCCAGCGCCGATGCGCTGCAGCTGCCCGGCAGCGGCGGGACACTCGGCACCGGGACGGTCGCCGAGCTCCAGCGCTGGGTGACCCCCTGGGCGTACGACCCCCCGGTCTTCCTCGACTCCGGCGCGCAGGCCTCCGGCTACGTCCCGGACGCCTCGGGCGGCGACGGCCGCGACCACTACAGCGGCCTCTACACGACCGGCCTCCAGATCCGGTACGGAGCCGTCCTCGTCGCCTTCGTGCTCGGTGCGCTGCTCCTGGTCCGCAGGCTGCCGCCCG
>NZ_MWIG01000980.1:0-253 GCF_002156145.1 Streptomyces sp. NRRL B-24572
CGCGTAGGGGTGGCGCGTGCGCCGAGGGGTCCTTGGCGGAGGCGGGACCGCCGCTCAGCGGCCGAAGGTGTCGATGTTCTCGACGAGCCAGCGGCCGTCGCGGTGCACGACGTCCAGGGCGAACATCGCGCCCGCGTAGACGCCCTGGTCCTGGGCCTTCGGCTTCGGCTTCTGCTTCCCGGAGCCCGTCTTGCCGGTGCCCGCCGTGCTGACGCTGCTCTGGTCGGCGTAGATCAGGACCCGGGCGCGGTCG
>NZ_MWIG01000980.1:341-2746 GCF_002156145.1 Streptomyces sp. NRRL B-24572
TGAGGGCCGTGTTGCCGCGCGCGGGGTCGTCCCGCAGTTCTCCGGCCCTGCTGTGCGCCCATCCGGCGAAGCCTCCGAGGAGGAGGGTCAGGAGGCAGAGGATCACCAGGGGGGCGGGGTGGCGCGGCCGCGGCCCGTCCTTCGCCGTCCGGGCGGCGGCCGCCGTTTGCGGGGTGGCGGGGCGGTCGGCGGTGGATTCCGGCGCTCCCGCCGTTCCTCGTGCGGATCCCACCGGCGGTCGCCGCCGGAGACCCGGGCCGGACTCGGCGTCGGGCTCGGTCAAAAGGCCGACGGGCGTGCGGGACTTCGGCGCGGAGGTCGGCTGGTCGGCGAGGGCCTGGGCCTGGCGGCGGCGCTGGCGGTTGAGGTGGTGGCGGGGCGTCGGCATCGTGCGTGTCCTTTCGGGTGCTTGTGGCTCTCGTGTACGGGACGGTCCGGTCAACCGGTCGTCGTGCCGCCCACGGGGGCCTGCCCCAGTCCGCTGAGTTTCCACTGGCCGTCGGCGCGGGTGAGTTCGCCCAGCATGCGGCTGTCCTTCTCCGAGCTCTTGCTGTCGGGCGTCGTGACGGTGATGCGCAGCGCGACGAGCAGCCGGGCCCGTCCCGCCCGGTCGTCGAGTTCGGTGACGGCGCCGGACAGCACACGGGCCGTGGTCACCGTCTTCGCCGCTTTCACCTGACGGGTGAACTCCGGCCGTCCGTCGACCAGTTGCTTGTGCAGCTCGCCGGTCGTCGAGGTCTCCCAGAGGTCGAGGCCCTGGTCCACGCGCCGGTGGTCGAGCGTGTTGAGGTTCTGCACGGCCTGCTCCCCCGCCGCGAGCGCCCGGTCGCGCTGGGCGGCGTACGCCGCGGAGTCGTCGTGGGCCTCGGCGTACCAGCTCCGGCCTTCCCAGGCCGCGAAGCCGCCCGCGAGCAGGGTGAGCACGAGGGCCACGGCCAGGGCCGGCCGGTTGCCCGCCGAGGCGCGGACCTGGCGTGTCATGGGGTTCTCCCGTCTCCCGCTCATCGTCAGCGGGCCTTGATGTCGACGATCAGCCACCGGTCTCCCTGGTACTTCGCGGTGACGGTGAGCTGGGCCGCGGCGGACGTGGCGGCGGCCTTGTCCCGCCGTGAACTCTGGTCGAGGAAGACGAGGAGGCGCGCGCTGTCCCCGTCGAGTTCGATCACCCCGGTGCGGACGGCCTGGGTGGAGAGGGTGATGCGCTGCTTGTCCAGGTTCGCCCGGACCTGGGCGAGCAGCTCGCCGTACTGGCGGGCTGCGCGCCCCGCGAGGACGGTGCGGGCGGATCGTTCGGCGGCGTCGGTGTGGGCGGGTGTGTAGGAGAAGACCCGGGCGAGGCCTTCGGCGACATCGCCGCCGACGCGGGCGGTGGCCTCCGTGTCGGTGAGCGCGTGGTTGCTCGCCGACCGGGTCGAACGGAGCTGGTGGGCGGCGTAGAAGAATCCGCTCCCGCCGAGGAGGAGGACGGTGAGGGCGGCGGCGAGGGCGCCCCTGCGCCACGCGGTGGCGGAACGGCGGCCGGACTTGGCCGTGGTCTCCTTCCCCTCCGCAGCCGTGACCGTCGGGGCCTCCGCCTCCGCGGGCCCCTTGCCCTCTGCATCCGTGGCAGTCGGCGTGCCTTCGTCCGTGGGCCCCTTGCCGTCCGTAGCCGTGACCGACGGCGCGTCCTCGTCCGTGGACTCCTCGGCCCCCTTGACGTCCTCCTCCGTCGTGTCCCGTGCCTCTCCCCCGCCGGGCGTCTCGCGCAGCAGTCGCGTCATCGGTCCCCGCCCTCCGCTCCGGCGACGGGCACCGCGCTCAGGGCCGCCACCCTCCACGTGTTCGCGCCGGTGCGGGTCAGGACGGCCTCCAGGCGTTTGCGGTCGGTGGTCGCGGTGGTGGCTCCGCGGGGGGTGACGTCGACGCGTACGGTCGCGATGAGTTTCGCCGTACCGGCTCTCGCGTCCAGTGCCGTGAGCGCCGCCTCGGTGACCGTGGCGCGTGCCGAGGCGCCCACCGCGGGCCGGGTGCGGCCCAGTTCGGTGCGGAGCGGTCCGGTGGCGGCGTCGCGCCAGGCCCGGATGCCCGCTTCGGCGCGTTCGCGGGTGGAGGCGTCGAGGGTGTTCAGGACGGTGATGCGGCTGCGGCCCTCGGCGAGCGCGGTGTCGCGTTCCCGGCCGAAGGCGAGCTCCTCGTCGGTGCGGGCCTGGGCATAGGTCCAGGCACCGGTTCCGCAGAAGCCGAGGGCGGCGACGAGGGCGGCGACGCCCAGGGCCTTGGCGCGCTTCATCGTGTGCTCCCGGTGTTCAGGCCGAGGAGGCCGGCCATGTCCGTCGGTCCGCCGGTCTGGCCGGGCAGCGCGAGCGCGCCGGGCAGACCGGCGGACCGACGGACATGGCCGGCCTCCTCGGCCTGAACACCGGGAG
>NZ_MWIG01000981.1:0-569 GCF_002156145.1 Streptomyces sp. NRRL B-24572
GCACCGACTCCGCGGCCTCCGCGCCCATGGATCTCATGAAGCATCTGACCGACAAGACGTTCACCGAGCCCCACGATCCGGACAACGTGTGGGAACGGCTCTACCAAGGACTCACACCGCGGCTCGCGGTGCCGGCCGGGGAAATCGTGCATCG
Organism: Streptomyces sp. NRRL B-24572; assembly: GCF_002156145.1. Taxonomy (NCBI): domain Bacteria; kingdom Bacillati; phylum Actinomycetota; class Actinomycetes; order Kitasatosporales; family Streptomycetaceae; genus Streptomyces; species Streptomyces sp. NRRL B-24572. The sequence goes on from NZ_MWIG01000981.1 coordinate 155, forward strand.
CAAGCACCAGGCCGAGAGCGAGGAGATCATCTCCGCCGCCGGCACCCAGCTGCTCGCCGACCCAGCGATGCACGCCGTGTACGAGGCAGCCCCATGCCATGGACGAACGGCAGTGTCCTCCGACCCCGCCTACTCCGTTCTGGGCGGCACCTCCAACCTCGACGTCCTGCTTCCTGGGTTCCGCCACATCCTCCCCGGCCCCCGCGCCATGGTGTTCCTCGAGCCCACCACCATGCGCGTAGTGACTTCTCTCGAATCCGGGAAGTCGACCGAACTGCAGATCCACAGGGCCTGTGACAAGGGCTTCAGGCGCCTGATGGACAGGGCCGCCAGCGTTCCGTCAGCCGAGAACATCACCCTCACCCTCACCGGCCGACACCTCGTGCTGGAACACAGGGACGGCACGGTCATCGCC
>NZ_MWIG01000982.1:0-1326 GCF_002156145.1 Streptomyces sp. NRRL B-24572
CTCGACGCCGCCTACTGGTACCGCAACCTGCGCCGGACCGTCCGCTTCACCGACACCGTCCGGGCCCTGCTCGACGACGGCCACCGCGTCTTCGTCGAACCGACCGCCCACCCCCTGCTGACCTCCGCCGTGCAGGAGCTGGCCGAGGCCGCCGAGCGCACCGCCGTCGTCCTGGAGACCCTCCGCCGCGACGACGGCGGGCCCGTCCGGCTCGCCACCTCCCTGGCCCGGGCCCACGCCCACGGCCTGCCCGTCGACTGGCAGTCGGTCCTCGGCACCTCCGACCTGCCGCCGGCCGACCTCCCCACGTACGCCTTCCGGCACAGCCCGTACTGGCTCGACGCCCCGGAGCAGGCCGCGGACGCCGCCGGTCTCGGCCTCGAACCGCTGGACCACCCGCTGCTCGGCGCCGTCGTCGAGTCCGCCGAGGACGGCACCACCCTGCTCACCGGCAGGCTGTCCCTGCACAGCCACCCCTGGCTCGCGGACCACGCCGTGTCCGGCACGGTGCTGCTCCCCGGAACGGCCCTGCTCGAACTCCTCGTCCAGGCCGGCGACCGGGTCGGCTGCGACCTCGTCGAGGAACTCGACCTCGCCGTCCCCCTCGTGGTGCCCCCGCACGACGGCGTCCGCATCCAGGTGACCGTCGCCGCCCCCGACGCCGAAGGCCGCCGCACCGTCGGCCTCCACGCCCTGCGCGAGGACGACCCCGACGCCGGCTGGACCTACCACGCCGGCGGACAGCTGGCCGCCGGCGGCGGGACCACGGAGCCGGCCCCGGCCGTGTGGCCCCCGCACGGCGCCGAACGCGTCGACACCGAGGGCGCCTACGACCGCCTCGCCGCCTCCGGATACGCGTACGGCCCCGCCTTCCAGGGCCTGACCGCCGCCTGGCGACTGGGCGACGACCTCTACGGGGAGGTCGCGCTCGGCGACGACCACCACAAGGACGCCGCCGCGTTCGCCGTGCACCCCGCGCTGCTCGACGCCGCCCTGCACCCGCTGATCGTCCCCGGCCCCGACGACGAGAGCCCCCGCGAGGTCGTCCTGCCCTTCGGCTGGGCGGGCGTCCGGGTCCACGCCGGGGGCGCCACGACCCTGCGCGTCCGACTGACCCGCTCCGCGGCCGACACCGTGGCACTGACCGCCTGGGACCCCACCGGAGCCGCCGTCCTCTCGGCCGACGCGCTCACCGTCCGCGCCCTGGCACCCGGCGCCCTCACCGCCGCCGGCGACCGGAACCGGCGCTCCCTCTACCTCGTCGACTGGACACCGGTCGACCGGCGGAGACGAACGGCTCCCCGCAGCCGGTCGACCGGTGTCCAG
>NZ_MWIG01000983.1:0-1849 GCF_002156145.1 Streptomyces sp. NRRL B-24572
CCCCCGCCACAACCGCGCCGCGTCGAGCAGCGTCCGGTACCCCCGCCCGCGTTCGAGCGCCCCGACGGCCATGAGCAGCGGCCGGTCGACGGCGCCGAGTTCGGCGCGGGCCTTGCCGTCGTGGAGGCAGACGGGCCCCGCGCCGCCGGGCCCGGTCGACGAGTTCGGAGGAGGTGCCGAGGACGACGGTCGCGGCCCGCGCGGTCCTCCGCTCCAGGAGCCGCAGCACCCCGCCCCGCGCCCCGTCGACGTGGTTCCGGCTGTGCCAGGTGGTCACGAGCGGGGTCCGCGTGCCCCCGGCCAGAGCGAGCGCGGCCCGCACGGAGGCCTGGAGGCCGTGCGCGTGGACCACGTCGGCGCCGATGCAGGCGTTGCGGAGCGCGGTGACGGCCGCGGGGTCGCCGAGGCGCGGCAGGGGCACGAAGTGTGCGCCTGCGCCCAGGTAGTCGTATGCGTGGTCGAGTTCGGCCGGGGCGCACACGGTCACCCGCACGCCCCTCGCCACCAGCCCCGAGGCAAGTGATCGGACGTGCGCGCTGCTGCCCGCGCCGCCGCCGCCCAGCACTTGGACCGTACGGAGCTGTGTCACGCGCCCAAGGATGCCAGTCCGTGCCCCCGACCGTACGCACGTTCCGGCACCGAAATGGCGTCGTTCCCCTGCGCGGAAGGCGTACGGCACGGGGACTCGCACCACGGGTTCACCCACACGGGTGAGCGCACGAGAAGTCGGCCCCTCAGGCGGAAGCCACCCGCTCCCCCCACACCGCGGCGGCCACCAGCCCGGCCGCGTGCGCCGCGAGCCCGAGCCGCCCGTTGGACGCGGCGATGGCACTGCCGATGGCGGCACCGAGCGCGTGCGCGCCGGCGTCGCCGAGCATGGCGACCTCTCCGAGGTCGTCGCCGAGGACGGCCGCCGCCGCTCCCATCGACGCGCCCGCGAGCGACCCCCGCAGCAGCCCCGGCGCGCCCAGCCCGAGCACGAGGAGGCCCGCGCGCCCCGGCCGTACGTCCACGAGGTTCACGAGGTGCGCGGTGCCGGCGATGACGACACCGGCGAGGACCTTGTCGAGGGGCTTCTCCTTGAGGAGGGCTCCGGCGGCGAGCGAGGCGGCGCCGATCCCGAAGAGCTTCACGGCCCCACTGGTCACCTCACCGTCCCGCAGCGCCGCGAGATGCGCCCGGAACCCGCGCCGGTGGTCACCGCGCAGGTCGTCGTACCGCCCGCACGCGGCCGCCGCGGCGACGGCCAGAGCGGCAGGCGGTGCGGCGGGCAGGGCGGCGACGGCCGAACCGAACGCAGCGGCCTGACCGGCCTGGAGGAGGACCCGACGGCCCGCGTGGTTGGTCCGCTCCCAACTGTCCGGGTTCCCCGGCGGCCGGCGCCGGAGCTGCCCGTACGCGAGCCGGGTCGCACCGAAGGCGACGGCGAACGTACCGATCCGTCCCGGGACCCGCGTCACGCGTCCGCCCGGGCCGTGGCCAACAGCTCCTCCGCGTGGGCCCTGGCGGTCTCGGAGTCCTCCTGGCCGGCGAGCATCCGGGACAGCTCCCGGACGCGCTCCTCGCCCTCCAGGACGGTGACGCCGGAGCGGGTGACGGAGCCGTCGTTGGTCTTCTCGACGAGCAGCTGCCGGTCGGCGAAGGCCGCGACCTGCGGGAGGTGGGTGACGACGACGACCTGCGCGGACTTGGCGAGCTTGGCGAGCCGGCGGCCGATCTCGACGGCCGCCTTGCCGCCGACGCCCGCGTCGACCTCGTCGAAGAGGTACGTCGGCACGGGGTCGACCCCGGCGAAGACGACCTCCACGGCGAGCATCACGCGGGACAGCTCGCCGCCGGACGCGCCCTT
>NZ_MWIG01000984.1:0-1397 GCF_002156145.1 Streptomyces sp. NRRL B-24572
CGGCCTCGATCCGGGCGGCGCACACCTTGTACTCGGGGATCTTGGAGCGCGGGTCGAGGGCGTCGATGGTGAGGGCGTTCGCCGCCGTGGGGACGGGCCAGTGGTACGGCACGAAGACGGTGTCGGGGCGGATGGCCTCGGTGACGAGGGCGGGGAAGACCTCGCTGCCGCGGCGGGTGACGACGCGGACGGGGTCGCCGTTGCGGAAGCCGTGCGCGGGGTGGACCTCGACCCAGGGGCGGGGGGTCTGTTCGACGAGGGCGCCCAGGCGGCGGGTCTGGTTGCCGGAGAGGAAGTGGGCGACGGTGCGGCCGGTGGTGAGCGAGAGGGGGTACTCGTCGCTGTACGGGTCCATGGGCGGGTGCCATTCGACGACCTGCATGTGGACCTTGCCGTCGGGGTGGTAGGTGCGGCCGTCCTCGAAGAGGCGGGGCGTGCCGGGGTGGTCGGTGGTCGGGCAGGGCCAGGCGATGCCGCCGGTCTCCTCCAGGCGTTCGTACGTGATGCCGTAGTAGTCGTTGACGGTTCCGGCGGAGGCGGTGCGGAGCTCCTCGAAGACGGAGCGGGAGTCGGGGAAGGCGAACTTGTCGCCGGCGCCGAGCCGCTTGGCCAGCTCGCAGATGACCCAGGTGTCGGTGCGGACGCCGGCCGGTGGTTCCTGGGCCTTGTTGTGCTTGACGACCCGGGCCTCGGCATTGGCCATGACGCCCTCGTCCTCGGCCCACACGGTGACGGGGAAGACGACGTGCGCGTTGGCGGCGGTCTCGGAGAGGAAGAAGTCGAACTGGGCGTGGAATTCGAGGGTGTCGTAGCCGTCCTTGACGGTGGCGTGGTTCGGGAGGGAGACGAAGGGGTTGTTGCAGATGCCGACGAGGCCGCGGATCTCCTTCCGCTGCATCTGCCAGACCATCTCCATCATGGAGGTGCCGGCGGGCGGGAGTTCGGCCTCGTCGATGCCCCAGATCTCGCAGATCTGGCGGCGGTGCTCGGGGTTGGTGATGGAGCGGCCGCCGGGGAGGAGGTCGGACTTCTGGCCGTGTTCGCGGCCGCCCTGGCCGTTGCCCTGGCCGGTGATGGTGCCGTAGCCGGCGCCGGGCTTTCCGATGTTCCCGGTGGCGACGCAGAGGTTGATGATCGAGAGGCAGTTCTCGACGCCCTGGGAGTGGTGCTCGACGCCGCGGGCGTGCCAGGCCATGGCCTTGTCCGCGCCGGCGAACATGCGGGCGACCTGGACGATCTGCGCCTCGGGGACGCCGCAGATCTCGGCGGAGCGGGCGGGCGGGTAGTCGGCGACGGTCTTCCTGACCTCGTCCCAGCCGGTGGTGTGCGCGGCGAGGTAGGCCTCGTCGGTGAGGCCCTCGGCGACGACGACGTGCAGGACGGCGTTGAAGAAGGCC
>NZ_MWIG01000985.1:0-2266 GCF_002156145.1 Streptomyces sp. NRRL B-24572
GTGCGAGCGCGAGCAGTACGACGACGAGGCTGCCGGCTCCGGCGGCGGCCCACTGGCCGGTGCGGCGGGTGGGGACGATGCGCGGGGGCGGTTCGGCCGGCGGGGCCGTGGAGGGGGTCTTGACGAGGGTCGCGGACATGCGAGGGCTCCGTGGATGCCAGAGGGCGGATCGAACACGGGGTGCGCCTTCACACGCGCTGAGCCGCGGATCCGGGCCCCTCAGCCCGATCCGCCCTTCGAGGCTATGCGGTCAACACGGCCCGCTGTCAAGGGTGTCCGCACTGTGAGCCGCACGTCTCATCACGGTTGACGCGGGAACGGATGCCTGTTCAACTGTGGCCATGCATCCGCAGCAGCTGGTCACGCGCTCCCACATCGACTTCGGTCGCGTGTGGTCCTCTTCCTGTTGAGCCGACCCTCTGCTTCTCCCCGCCCGCGTGCTGTTTTCCGCGGCGTCTTCACACCCAGGCCCTTGCTGAGCGCCTGAGCTCTTCCCTCCCCTCGCCTGCCCTTTTCTTCCTTCNNCCTGCTCCTCCTGGAGCAGGGCCGGCCCGTGGCGGGCGGCGCCTACCGCCGCTACGACGAGAGCACCGCCGAACTGAAACGGATCTGGACGCACTCGGCGCACCGCAGGCGCGGTCTCGCCCGCCGCGTCCTCACCGTGCTCGAACGGGAGGCCGCCGCCCGCGGCTACTCCCGCATCCACCTCACGACGGGGCCGCGCCAGCCGGAGGCCAAGGGCCTCTACCTGGCGAGCGGCTACCGTCCGCTCTTCGACGTGTCCGCCGATCCCGAGTCGATCGGCCCGCTGCCGTTCGAGAAATTCCTGGAGAACCCGAAGCCATGAGTACGCGCACGAGTTCCGGCACCGCACGCACCGCCTTCGCCTTCGCCCTGATCACCGCGGCCGCGCTCGGCCTCACCGCCTGCGCGGGCGGCGAGCCCGCGACCGCCCCGGCCGGGGCCTCGGGAGCGCCCGGCGCGGCGAAGGGCGCGCTCCCGACCGAGGACGTGGCGGCGGCGGTGAAGAAGAACGAGGCGGCGGCGAAGCTGCTGCCCGCCGACGTGCGGCAGCGCGGCAGCCTGCGGATCGCCTCCGCGGTGGGGACCCCGCCCAGCTCGGCGTATCTGCCCGACGGCAGGACCGTCGTGGGGGTGGACGCCGACTTCTCGGCCGCCGTGGCGAAGGCCCTCGGCCTGGAGCTGAAGCGCGAGGTGGTGGGCTTCGAGGCGATCCTGCCGGCGCTCGGCAGCGGCAAGTACGACGTCGGCACGGGCAACTTCGGGGTGACCGAGGAGCGGCGGAAGACCATCGACTTCGTCACGTACGTCAACGACGGCCAGGGCTTCGCCACCCGCGCCGACTCCCCGCTGAAGGCCGTCACCGACCTCACCCAGCTGTGCGGCCTGAAGGTCGCGACGGGCGCCGGCACCACCTTCGAACGGACCCTGGAGCAGAACAAGGGCCGGTGCGCCGAGGCCGGGAAGCCGCCGTACGAGGTGAACGTCTTCAGCGAGACGGGGGCGGTCTGGATGGCGCTCCAGCAGGGCCGCAGCGATGTCGTGATGAGCACCATCAACGGCGTGCGGTACGCGGTGACGCAGCAGAAGAACGTGAAGTTCCTGAACGAGTACCGGCGCCTCGACGTCGGCTTCGCCTTCAAGAAGGGCACCCCGCTCGCGCCGGCCTTCCAGGCGGCGGTCAACGGCCTGAGGGCCGACGGGACGTACGACCGGATCCTGAAGAAGTGGGGGGTGACGGCCTCGGGCATCGAGGAGTCGCGGATCTCCCCGCCGGAGATCCCCGCGCCGAAGAAGTGACGGTACGGGGGCTCCGGCGGGGGTTGCCGACGGGGCGTCAGCAGCCGTCGCAGGGACAGCAGCAGCAGTCGCAGTCACAGCCGCCGCAGTCGCAACCGCTGCAACCGCCGTCCCCGCAGTCGCAGTCGTAGCAGCACCCCTCGCGCTTCTTGCGGGACCAGGGGCCCTCGTACTTCTTGGCGCAGCAGATCTGGCAGGTGCAGAAGAGCCAGGTGAACATGGCGCACCCGGCGAGGAAACCGCGCGGCTTGGGGGCCTGGGGCGCACCGCCGCCGAACTGCGGCGGCAGGCCGCCGGGGCCCATCGGGCCGCCCGCGCCTCCGCCGTAGGGGTTCCCGCCGCCCCCGTAGGGGTTGTACGGGCCGGCGCCCCCGTTCGCGTACGGATTGCCCGGCACCGGCCCGTACAACCCCTACGGGGGCGGCGGGAACCCCTACGGCGGAGG
>NZ_MWIG01000986.1:0-2048 GCF_002156145.1 Streptomyces sp. NRRL B-24572
CCTCGCAGAGCTCCCGGCGCAGCGGATACCCCCAGGACGGCAGGCGCCGGGAGCTCTGCGAGGTGGTCATCCACAGAGAGCTGTGGGCCGTCGCCCCGCCCGCCGCGCGGAACGACCCCGAGGCGCCGGCGGAGGGGCTGCGCGCGGCCAACGCCGCCGAGCTGCACCGCTGGGCGGTCCGCCCGCTGCTCGGCCGGGGCGACGCCCCGGTCGGCACGGTCGCCGAGCTGCTCTCGCGGCTCCGGACGAGCCCGGAGCCGTCCGCCCGGGAGGCGTTCTGGCTGATCGTGGACGGGGAGCGGCCGGGCCTGCCGGACGCGGTCTGGCTGACGCTCCTGAAGGAGGCGTACGGCGTGCCGCGCACCGCGCACCGCCCGGCGGGACCCCCGCTCGCCCACCCGGACGACCCCGGCAGCGGCTACACCCGCCGTTTCCTGCGCCGCGCCGCGCTGCTGATCGGAGGTCTGGTGGTCGCGATCGTCCTGATCGGCATGGCCCAGTGGGTCACGTGACCCGTGTCGAAAGGCGGGCCGGGGCCGCCCGGCTCCGTCAGGATGGGCGTATGGGATTCCATGTCGATTCCGAGACCGGGCGGCTTCGCCGCGTCATCCTGCACCGGCCCGATCTGGAGCTGAAGCGGCTCACCCCGTCCAACAAGGACGCCCTCCTCTTCGACGACGTGCTGTGGGTCCGGCGGGCCCGGCAGGAGCACGACGGTTTCGCCGACGTGCTGCGAGACCGGGGGGTGGAGGTGCACCTCTTCGGGGACCTGCTGCGCGAGTCCCTGGAGGTCCCGGCGGCCCGCGCGCTGGTCCTCGACCGGGTCTTCGACGAGAAGGAGTACGGGCCGCTGGCCACCGACCACCTCCGCGCGGCCTTCGACTCGCTGGACGCCGCCGTGCTGGGCGAGGCGCTGGTCGGCGGGATGACGAAGCGGGAGTTCCTGGCGGCGTTCCGGGAGCCGACCTCGGTCCGCTTCCACGCGCTCGACCTGGACGACTTCGTCCTCGGCCCGCTGCCGAACCACCTCTTCACCCGGGACACCTCGGCCTGGATCTACGACGGCGTCTCGATCAACGCGATGCGCTGGCCGGCCCGGCAGCGCGAGACGGTGCACTTCGAGGCGATCTACAAGCACCATCCGCTGTTCACGGGCCCGGAGGCGGGTCCCTTCCACCACTGGTCGGAGGGACAGGCGGACTATCCGTCGACGATCGAGGGCGGTGACGTCCTCGTCATCGGCAACGGCGCCGTGCTGATCGGGATGAGCGAGCGGACCACGCCGCAGGCGGTGGAGATGCTGGCCCGTGGAATGTTCGCGGCGGGTTCGGCGCGCACGATCATCGCGCTCGACATGCCGAAGCGGCGGGCGTTCATGCACCTGGACACGGTGATGACGATGGTGGACCAGGACGTGTTCACGCAGTACGCGGGGCTCGGCATGCTCCGCTCGTACACGATCGAACCGGGCGACGCGGGGCAGTCCCTGCGGGTCACCGACCATCCGCCGGAGCAGATGCACAGCGCCATCGCGGCGGCCCTCGGGCTCCAGGACATCCGGGTGCTCACGGCGACCCAGGACGTGCACGCGGCGGAGCGCGAGCAGTGGGACGACGGGTGCAACGTGCTGGCGGTGGAGCCGGGGGTGGTCGTCGCGTACGAGCGGAACGTCACGACGAACACGCATCTGCGCAAGCAGGGCATCGAGGTGATCGAGATCCCCGGGAGCGAGCTGGGCCGGGGGAGGGGCGGTCCGCGCTGCATGAGCTGTCCGGTGGAGCGGGACGCCGTCTGAGCACCACGGGCGGGAGGGGGAGGGGGCTGTATATAAATGTTGAAGTGTGTATACACTTCCAGAGTCCCGACCGTCGTCCTCCCGACCCGTACCCACAGGAGCACGTCCCATGGCCACTGACCTCATCGGCCGCCACTTCCTCAAGGAGCTGGACTTCACCGCCGAGGAGTTCCGCGGCCTGATCGCGCTCGCCGCCGAGCTCAAGGCCGCCAAGAAGGCGGGCACCGAGGTGCAGCGGCTGCGCGGCCGGAAC
>NZ_MWIG01000987.1:0-8126 GCF_002156145.1 Streptomyces sp. NRRL B-24572
GACCCCCGCCCCTTCCCCGTACGCACGACTACCAGGCCTCCGTGACCGCCCGGCGCGCGCCCTCCAGGTCCACCGCGCGGCCCGACTCGCCGAGCGCCGCGCCCAGGGCCGCGAGCGAGGACTGCACGGCCCCCGGCGTCGCGTCCACCCCGTAGTGGTTGACCCGGATCATCTCCTTGGCAAGCGCCCCGCCGCCCGCGATCAGCGGCAGCGACGGATCGGCCGCGAGGGCCTTCGCCACCAGCTCCGAGGCGTCGAGACCCGCCGGCACGCGCAGCGTCGTCGCCACCGGCGCCGCGTCCTTCGCCTCGTACACGTACGGCTCCAGACCGCCGCCCAGGGCCAGCGCGCCCGCGCGGGTCGCGGCCGCCGCCGAGGCGTGCCGGGCCATCAGCGCGTCCAGGCCCTCGGCCTCGATCCGCTCCACGCAGGCTTCGAGGGCCAGCATCTCCAGCTGCGCCGGAGCGTGCAGCAGAGCCTTCCGGCCGCCGTCGATCCAGCGCTCCTTCCAGTCCAGGAGGGAGAGGTACGAGCGGCGCGGCGCGGCCGGGTTGGCGGCGAACCGCTCCCAGGCCCGCGCGCTCACCGACACCGCCGACACGCCCGCGGGGCCGCCCATCGCCTTCTGCGCGCCGATGATGCACATGTCCACGCCCCAGGCGTCCGGCAGCACCGGCTCGGCGCCGATCGACGCCACCGCGTCCAGGTAGAACAGCGCGCCGTGCGCCCGCACGACCTCGCCGATCTCCGCCACCGGGTTGGTGTTGCCGGTCGCCGCCTCCGCGTGCACGAGCGAGACGAAGTCGATCTCCGGGTGCTCGGCAAGCGCCCGCTCCACCTGCTCGGCCGACACCGCCGCGTGGAAGGGCACCTCCAGGTCGACCACGGTCGCCCCGCAGTCCCGCAGCCAGTTCCCGAAGGTCTGCCCGTACGGACCGGTGACGACGTTCAGCGCGGTCGAACCGGCCCGCGCGCCGCTGCGGATGCACCCCTCCAGGGGCAGCAGCGCCTCGCCCTGGGTGATCACCACGTCCTGCTCCGTGGAGAGCAGGGCGGCGACCCGGCGCTCGATCGACGCGAAGTGCGCGGCGGTCAGCGGGGCCAGGTCCAGCAGCGGATGTGTCACGGTCACGGAGTTTCCTTCTTCGGTGTCGCACGCGTGTCGTATGCGTGTCGCATACATCGGGATGAAGCTCGTGCCAGCGTAAGCGCTCCCCTCGGCGGGGGGACGACGCGCCGTCACGACGGCGTTCGGAGCGTGTCACAGGGCTCGTACCGTCGGCCCCCGACGCTTCCCTCCGGGGCCCTGTCGGTGGGATGTTGCGGGCCGGAGCGGTGCCGCAGGAGCCCGCCGGGAGGAATGGGGTGGACACCATGGTCGGAAGCACCGGAAGCGGGAGAACCGGCGTGCACGACAGAGCGCTGCTGCGCCGGGCGGCGGTGGCCGCCGCGGCGCTCGCCGTCACCGCACCGCTGACCCTCTGTGCCGCGGGAGCGGCGGGAGCCGCGGGGACGGCGGTGACGTCCGGGACGGCGGTGGTGTCCGGGACATCGGGGACGTCCGGAGCCGTCGACGCGGAGGTCGCGGCCGTCCCGGCGTGGTCGACCATAGGCCGCACGATCGTCTTCGCCCGCTACGACGCGGCGGAGCCCGTCGAGGACCTGTACGGGATCTCCTCGCTCGGCGGCACGCCCGTCCGGCTCACCCACACCCCCGACGTCAGCGACGTGATGCCCAGCTGGTCCCCGGACGGCACGCGGGTGGCGTTCCTGCGCTACAGCCTCGACGGCACGATCGACGGCATCTGGACGATGAAGGCCTCGGGCGACGACCTGAAGCCCGTGCCCGGAACCAAGGACGCCTCCGACCCCGCGTGGTCCCCGGACGGCACGCGGATCGCCTACTCCCGGCCGGTCGACTCCCAGCGCGAGATCTACGTGGCCGACGTCGACGGCACCCCCGCCACCCGGCTCACCACCACCCCGGAGGACGAGTTCCACCCGACGTGGTCCCCGGACGGCAAGAACCTGGCGTTCAGCCGCGTGGACACCACCTCCGGGAACAGCAGGCTGCTGCGGGTCGAGCTGTCCACCCTGACCCAGACGCCGATCACCCTCGCCTTCTCCCACGACTGGACGCCCGACTGGTCGCGCGGCAACCGGATCGTCTTCAGCCGGCTCGACTCCACCGGCTTCACCCACCTCTACGACATCCGCCCCGACGGCTCGGGAGTGCGCCAGATCACCTCGGGCCAGGCCAACGACAAGTTCCCCTCCTGGTCGCCGGACGGCAGGCGCCTGGTCTTCACCCGGGGCGGCACCGACGACGCCGACCCCGAGCACCTCTTCCTGGTGCGGGCCGACGGCACCGGCCTGAAGCAGCTCACCAAGACCGCCTCGCACGACCTGGAGGCCGACTGGCGCCCGTGACCTGCCCGCTCGACACGGCTCGTAGAGTGCGGGTATGAGCGATCACGAGGTGCTGCACGTGAAGGGGCGGGTGCTCGTCGGCCCGGAGGACGTACGCGACGAACTGTGGTGCGTCGACGGCCGGATCACCTTCGAGCGGCCCGCCGCCGAGGCCGTGACCGTCGAGGGCTGGGTGCTCCCCGGCCTCGTCGACGCCCACTGCCACGTCGGACTCGACCGGCACGGCCCCGTCGACGAGGCCACCAGCGAGAAGCAGGCCCTCACCGACCGGGACGCCGGGACGCTCCTCATCCGGGACGCGGGCTCGCCCTCCGACACCCGCTGGATCGACGAGCGCGAGGACCTCCCGAAGATCATCCGGGCGGGCCGGCACATCGCCCGCACCCGCCGCTACATCCGTAACTACGCCCATGAGATCGAGCCCGCCGACCTCGTGGCGTACGTCGGCCGTGAGGCCCGCCGCGGCGACGGCTGGGTCAAGCTCGTCGGCGACTGGATCGACCGCGGGGCGGGCGACCTCACGGCCTGCTGGCCGCGCGCCGAGGTCGAGGCGGCCATCGCGGAGGCACACCGGCTCGGCGCCCGGGTCACCGCCCACTGCTTCGCCGAGGACTCGCTCCGGGACCTCGTCGAGGCCGGCATCGACTGCATCGAGCACGCCACCGGGCTCACCGAGGAGACGATCCCGCTCTTCGCGGAGCGGGGCGTCGCCATCGTCCCGACCCTCGTCAACATCGCGACCTTCCCGCACCTCGCCGACGGCGGCCAGGAGAAGTTCCCCCGCTGGTCGGCCCATATGCGCCGGCTCCACGAGCGCCGGTACGACACCGTCCGCGCCGCCTTCGACGCGGGCGTGCCCGTCTTCGTCGGCACCGACGCGGGCGGCTCCCTCGCCCACGGACTGGTCGCCGAGGAGGTCGAGGAGCTCACCAAGGCCGGGATCCCGCCGATCGACGCGCTCGCGGCCACCGCCTGGGGGGCCAGGGCCTGGCTGGGCCGCCCCTCCCTGGAGGAGGGCGCCCCGGCCGACCTCGTCGTCTACGGCGAGGACCCGCGCGCGGACGTCCGCGTCCTCGCGGCACCGCGCCGGATCGTCGTCAACGGCAGGGTCGTGGGCTGAGCCCGGGCGGTCCCCCAGGGGATCAGCGACTGAGGAACCCGAGCCGGGCCCGCTTCTCCGGGATGAAGACCTCCGGCAGGTCCACCTCGGGCAGCACGACCTCGGGACCGAGCTCGAAACCGGCCCGTACGAGCCGGGCGAGCGCCTTCTCGTTGCCGGCGTCCGGGTCGACGACGATCCGGGCGCGGTCCTTCAGCGAGAAGTCGACGAGCGCGACGAGCAGCCGGCCGGTGAAGCCCGGCTCCGGGGCGAGGCCCGGCGCGACGAGCAGGTGGACGCCGATGTCGCCCGGCCGCACCTCGTAGCACTCGCCCACCCGGTCGGCCCCGGGGTCGTACGTCTGGAAGAGGGCGACCGGCTCCCCGTCCCGGCTGACCAGGTAACCGTGGTGCGTGGTCAGCGAGTCGAGGTGCGCGTAGATCTCCCGTACCTGTTCGACGGTGGTCCCGGCCATGCCCCAGAAGCGGGCCCGCTCCTCGTTGACCCAGCCGTGCAGGAGCGGGGCGTCACCGTCGGGGTCGACGGGCCGGACCGTGACGGTTCCGAAGCCCTCGACGGTCTGGACGTGTACGGCGGTGGTCATCCCTGCTCCTTCGTGAGCTTCTGCCAGTCGGTGGTGACGGGGGCGAGTCCGCCCCGCAGCCACAGGGGGAGTTGGTCGCGGTGGTGCGGGTCGCCGGGGACGCCGGACGCGCCGAACGGCACGATCCAGCCGCTCCGCTCCCGGTCGGCGAGGTCCCAGACGCACCGGGCGGCGGAGGCGCGGGCGCTGCGGTCGGTCCACCCGGGCACGCTGGACGTGGACAGCACGCAGTCGTGGTCCCCGCCGAGCCCCGGCCACTGCCCGTCGTCGGGATCGGGCAGCGCCTGCCAGGGAGCCAGCCGGTGCGTCACGCCCCAGGCGGCGGGCGGCTCGCCGGCGCCGACCTCGTCGAGCGCCTCGCGCACGATCCGGTCGACGTCCCCGGCGGGCACGGGCCCGGCCACGAGCAGCGTCTCCAGGGCGTACGCGACGCGCGGCCCGAGGAGCAGCCAGGGCCGGAACAGCTCGGGGTACGGGGCGGGTCCGCGCAGCGCCGCGAAGGCCTCGTGCGCGGCGAGGCGGCGTACGACGGCCCCGCGCACGGCCGCGTAGAGACCGGCGTCGGTGCTCTCCGCTTCCATCCGCCGGTCCCAGGCGAGCAGCCGTTCCCGGACGTCGGAGCCGGCGGGGGAGAGGCCCCCGCCCGCGCGTCGTACCGCCTCCAGGAGGCGGGCCGCCGAGGGGTTGTCGGTGTCCGAGTGGATCGCGGCGGTCGCCTCCGGGGTCCAGGCCGCCGAGGCCCCGAGCAGCGCGTCGATGCGGGCCGCCCGGTGCGGCGGGGCGAACTCGACGCCCAGGGGCGCGGCCAGACCCCGGGCGTTGGCCATCACGGCGTGGCCGCGGACCTCGGCGCGGGGCAGCGGTGCCGGGGCATCGGCCCAGGCGTGCGCCGGCTCCCAGGCGGGCACGATGCGCAGGGAGTTGGCCCGGTCCCGTACGGGCACGTGGCCGGCGACCCGGTGCAGGAGGCCGCCCCGGGTGTCGGCGGCCTGGACGACGTTCACCGGCTCGACCCAGCCGTCGAGGGCGGCGTCCACGTCGGCGACGGTCCGGGCACGGAGCAGCGCGGGCAGCGCCCCGAAGCCGAGCTCCCCGGTGACCCGGGGCGGGTACCGCAGGGCGAGGGCCTCCCAGCCGTCGGCCGTGCCACCGTCCGTGTCGATGATCACCGGCCCCCGGGCCGTCTCGATCGCCTCGATCACCACCGGCTCCGCGCCCGCGACCTCGATCGTCTCCCGGTGCGCGGCCGCCGGGGCCCAGCCGTCCGGGCCGAGGGCCTCCACGCTCCCGTCGGGGAGCCTGCGCAGTCGTTCCCGGTACAGGTCCTGGTAGTCCGCCATCGCGTTGGTGATCGCCCAGGCCACCGGCCCGGTGTGGCCGAAGTGGGCGAGCCCGGGGACGCCGGGCACGGCCAGGCCCACCACGTCGTACGCGGGGCAGGCGAGCCGGATCTGCTGGTAGACGCCCGGCGCCTCGATGAACCGGTGCGGGTCGCCGGCCACCAGGGCGGCCCCGCTCGCGGTCCGTTCGCCGGAGACCACCCAGCCGTTGGAGCCGGCGGTTCCCGGGCCGTCCGTCGCGAAGAGTTCCGTCCACTCCTCGCCGAGCCGCCGGGCGACCTCGTCCCGCCACAGCTTGGTGGGGAAGCCGGCGAAGAGGATGTGGGTCGAGAGCCAGACGGCGAGCGGCGTCCACGGCTCCCACCGGCCGGGCGCGAGGCCGGTCCGCGCGAACTCGGGTGCGCGGTCGGCGCCTTCGGCGAGACCGTCGTTGACCCCGTCCACGTACGCGCGTACCCACGCGGCCGTCGGCGCGTCGGTCGCTTCGAGCCGTGCGAAGCAGCGGCGGGCGGTGTCGGCGAGCCGGGCCCGCCGGACGAAGGCGTCCCAGTCGAGCTCGGCGGCGCCGAGGAAGGCGGCGGTGATGCCCTGCGCCCGGTGCCGCTCGACCTCCAGCTGCCAGGCGCGGTCGCGGGCGGTGACCCGCCCCTGGGCGAAGGCGAGTTCGTTCGGGTCCGCGGCCCGTAGATGGGGGACGCCCCAGGCGTCCCGGTAGACCTCGATGCTCACGGAGACCCTTCTCGGGTTAGGTTAGGCTGGCCTAAATTAGCCTACAGGAGTCCGGGATCCGCCACCGTCGCCGGGTTGACGATCCGTGACCCGGGGTCGGCCCGGCTCGTTCTCACCCATCCCGCGCGCACCGCCTCGTACGAAACACACGGGGCAGCGGGGAATGGTTGTATGGAGAAAAATCGAAAATGAACACGGAAACCCCCCTTTGGAGTGAACTTACGTCAGGCGACCGCCAGTTCACTCTCCGTGCGTAAAGATTCCGGTGTCTCAAGTCGCCGAGGCCGTGCCGACCCACCGTCCCCGTGGTGAGCGGCCGGCGACGCCATGTCTCTTGTGGGGGTTCCACCATCTTGAACAGCAACACCTTCCGCATGCCCGTACGCCGCACCGCCGCCGCCGCGACCGTCGCCGCCCTGGCCGTCGGACCCGTGCTCCTCGCGGCCCCCGCGGCGCACGCCACGGGCGGCGAAGGGCGCGCCACCGCTGCCGTGCTGCGGGCCGGCCTCGACGTCTCCCTCCTCGGCAAGACCGTGAACGTGCCGGTGCGGGCCTCCCTCAACGAGGTCAAGGCGCCCGAGAGCGAGAACGAGACCGCGCTCTCCGTGAAGGTGCAGGGGGCCGAGGGCGGGGAGCCGATCGACCTCCTCAAGGCCGACGTCGCCACCGCGGACGCGACCGTGGACGAGAAGAAGGCCGAGGGGTACGTCAACCTCGTCAAGGCCCGGGTCCACGTCCCCGGCATCCCGCTGCTCTCCCTCATCGAGGTCGAGAAGGTCACGTCCAAGGCGCTGTGCGAGGTGGGGAAGAAGCCGGTCGCCCAGTCCAACGTCCTCGGCCACGTCACCGTGTTCGGCAAGAAGACCACCCTGTCCGCGGCCGGCCGGACCCAGGTGAGCGTGCCGGGTGTCGGCCAGGTCACCCTGGACCTCTCCCGTACGTCCACGACCTCCCGCACCGCCGCGGCCACGGCCCTCGAACTCAAGGTGGAGGTCAACCCGCTGAAGCTCGGCGTCGCCGAGGTCAACGGCACGGTGACCCTCGCCGAGGCCACCTGCGAGACCCCCAAGGGCACGGCCCCGACCGAGAAGCCCACCGAGAAGCCCACCGAGAAGCCCACGGAGAAGCCCACCGAGAACCCGACCGGGCAGCCCACGCACCAGCCGAGCGGGCAGCCCACGCAGCAGCCCTCGGTCAAGCCGAGCGACGCCGGCGGCATCAAGACGAACAACGGCGGCACCACGCCCACCGAGAACCTCGCCGAGACCGGCGGCAGCTCCACCACCCCGTACATCGCGGGCGGAGCGCTCGCCCTCCTCGTCGCCGGCGGCGGCGCCCTCGCCGTGACCCGCTCGCGCGCCCGCAACCGCGGCTGACGGCCCGAGGGGGAAGCGCCGGGGGCGCCAGGAGGGGGAACGAGGGCCCGGGGAGGGCGGCGGTGACGACACCGCCCTCCCCGGGCCCTTCCGCGTACGCCCCGGGCGTCAGCCGCCGATCAGCAGCGCCTGGTCCAGCGCCTGCAGGAAACGGTTCGTCGTCGCCCGGTCCCGGACCGCGAGCCGCAGCCAGTTCCGGTCGAGGCCCGGGAACGTGTCGCCCCGGCGGGCCGCGAACCCCAGCGACCGCAGCCGCTCCCGTACCGCGTCCGCCCCGTCGATCCGCAGCAGTACGAAGGGCCCCTCGGCCCCCGCGACCGTCCGCACCTCGTCGAACTCCGCGAGCCCGGCGAGCAGATGGGCCCGCTCCACGCCGATCCGGTGCGCCGCGTGCTCCGCCTCCGCGAGCGCCGCCCGCGACATGCAGGCCTCCGCCGCCACCAGGGCGGGCGTCGACACCGGCCACAGCGGCTGCGTCCGCTCCAGGGCCGCGATCGTCTCCGGCTCGGCAAGCACGTACCCGATCCGCAGCCCGGCGAGCCCCCAGG
>NZ_MWIG01000988.1:0-691 GCF_002156145.1 Streptomyces sp. NRRL B-24572
CGTCGTACGGAAGGGCCCGCACCGGACGATTCCGGAGCGGGCCCTTCCGTACGACGCGTGGTCGCGGCCTCAGAGCGAGGGCGCGCCCTGCGGCTGCTGCGGCGGAATGCCGAGGGCGGCCGTGTACTGCGAGAGCACCAGCTTGCCGATCGCGGGGTAGGCGCCCAGCGGCTCGGCGGCGGCGCACCCCGCCTCCTTCGACGCCTCGTCGAGGAGACCGTCGGCCAGCTCGGGGCCGATCAGGTACGGGGCGAGGGCCAGCTGCTCCGCACCGGCGGCGCGCAGCTGCTCGGCCACGGAGGCGATGGAGCCCTCCTGGTCGAGCGCGGCGGCCATCACCGGGACGGCGAGGCGCGCGGCGAGCAGCATGCCGGTAATCCCGGCGGCCTGCACGGCCTCCTCGCCACCGACCGTGGCCAGGATGATGCCGTCGGCGGCCGTCGCGACCGTGAACAGCCTGGCCCGGTCGGCGCGGGCCAGACCGGCCTCGGAGAGGCGCACGTGCAGCGCCTCGGCGAGCAGCGGGTGCGGGCCGAGGACCTCGGTCAGCTCGGCGGTGTTGCCACCGTCCATGAGGCCCTGGCGCACCTGGCGCATCTGGGCGCTGTCCGGACCCGCGAGCAGCGGGACGACGACCGCGGCCGGGCCCGTCGGGGCGGTGGCCTCGCGGCCGGCGGCCAGGGCCAGCTCG
>NZ_MWIG01000989.1:0-554 GCF_002156145.1 Streptomyces sp. NRRL B-24572
GGCCGCCGTGAGGACGGTCGCGAGCGAGGGGTACTCGGTGTCGTCGCCCTCCAGGAAGCCGATCGCGGCCTCCAGGCCGGGCAGCTCGGAGCGGGCGATGCTCACGACCTCCTCGGCCAGTGAGCGTATGGCGGCGGACGGCGCGCCGGGCACGGCGAGAACCAGTGCGGGAGCGCCCTCGGGCGCCGCCGCGGGTTCGGGGCGACGGTGCCGCCCGGACTGGCGGGGTCGAGGCATTCGTACAGGCAGGCCGGAAGCGGGCCCAGTGGGGGAGCTCATGGCGCCGCATGCTACTGGTTTCGCCCACCGCGCAGTTGGCTGAGGTGCGGTCACGCGCCTTCTGCCCCTCTATGTCCGCTCTCGGCCGCGGCTTCCGTTCCGTTTCCCTTTTCCCGTCGTACGGTCCGAGCCGGATCGGCCCTCTGCGCACCGCCTTCCACCTGGTCGGACGGGCCGCCTAGCGCGCCCCGGCGCCGAACAGGCGGAGCAGGGACGGATCTTCCGGCAGGCGCAGGGTTCGGGTGGCGAGCGCGGAGGCGAGGGCGACGGCCCCG
>NZ_MWIG01000099.1:0-13981 GCF_002156145.1 Streptomyces sp. NRRL B-24572
GGTCCGCAGGCTGCCGCCCGTGCGCGGGCGGACGACGGCCGCGTTCCTCGCGCTGTGGGCCTGGGGCGCGGTGACCGGGACCCTGGCGCTCGCCGTCTCCGCGCCGTGGACGATCGCCTCGGCGGGGCACGGCAGTTACCGTCTCCTGCCCCAGCTGGCGAGCGTGATCGCCGGCGGACGGCAGCTCCCCGTGGCCGTCTCGCTCGTCGTGGCGGGAGCGACCGTCCTCGTCGCGCGGATCGCCACCGGGGGCGCGGGACCGCTGCCCCGCACGGACGTCCCGGTCCGTGCCGCGCGCCTGGCCGCCACCGCCGGGACCGCCGTGATCGCCCTGTCCGTGGTGGTCCTCTCGTACCAGCGGGTCGCCGCCGCCCTCCAGGAGTTCTCCCCGGACGGCGGACTCCTCTCCGAGCCCGGCGACCTGCTGCGCCAGTGGCTGCTGCTCGGCGCCTGGGACGGCCCGGCGGGCGGCCCGCTCGGCGACTGGCTCCTCTACCGCGCCTCCGACGTCCTCCTCCTCGCCGTCGTCTGGTGGGCCCTGAGCCGGCTCCCCGGGCTCCTCACCCGGGTCACGCTCCCGGCCATGGCGGTGGGCGCGGTCTGCGTCACCGTCCTCGGGCTGCTCGCGGGCCAGCTCCTCCGGATCGCGGTCGTCCAGGCGGGTCCCCAGGAGGGCCTCCTCTACTCCACCGCCGGCATCGGCAACGGCATCCCGGCCGCCCTGACCTGCGGCCTCGTGGCCGGGGCCGTCGCCACCACGGTCCTTCGGCTCTCCCTGCGGGGCGCGCCGGACCCCGCGGCCTAAGCTGCCGTACGGCACAGGTCCCGACCCAGGAGCGCACCCCATGAACGACCGCGACCGGCAGCACCCGTACCCCGACGCGTTTCGGGCGGACGAGGCGCCCGCGCCGCACGCGCTGCTCGCCCCGGTGACGGGGCTGCTCGGGACCTGGGTCGGGCGCGGCCGGGGCGGCTATCCCTCGCTCGCCGAGGAGTTCGCGTACGAGCAGGAGGTCACCTTCAGCCACGACGGGCGCCCCTTCCTGCACTACGAGGCGCGGGCCTGGCTGATCGACGAGACCGGCACCCCACTGAGGCCCTCCGCCCGGGAGAGCGGCTGGTGGCGGCTGCAGCCCGAAGGCGGGGTCGAGGCGCTGATCACCCAGCCCACCGGCATCGCGGAGATCGCCGTCGGCCGCGCGGACGGCACCACCGTCGACCTCACCACCCACGAGGTCGCGCTCGCCCCCACCGCCAAGCAGGTCGACGCCACCCGCCGCCGCTACACCCTCACCGGCGAGGACACCCTCGACTTCGTCCACGACCTCGCCGCCGTCGGCCGCCCGCTCCAGCACCACCTCGCGGTACGACTCCGCCGCGAGAGCAGGAGCTGACCCGGGTCCCGCACAATACGGGGGTGAGCGAAGACGACCCGTACCTGTGGCTGGAAGACATCTCCGGCGAGGCCGCCCTCGCGTGGGTGGCCGAGCGGAACGCCGAGACGGCGGACGTGCTGGCCGCCGACGCCGGGTTCGCCCCGCTGAAGGCGCGCGTGAGGGAGGTGCTCGACGCCTCGGACCGCATCCCGTACACCGCGCGGCGCGGCGCGTACCTCTACAACTTCTGGCGCGACGCCGAGCACGTGCGCGGGGTGTGGCGGCGCACGACCCTGGAGCAGTACCGCAAGGACGCGCCCGAGTGGGAGGTCCTCCTCGACGTCGACGCGCTGGCCGCCGCGGAGGGCGAGAAGTGGGTGTGGGACGGGGCGAGGGTCCGCCGTCCCGCCTACGACCGGGCCCTGGTGCGCCTGTCCCGGGACGGCGGGGACGCCGTCGTGGTCCGCGAATTCGACCTCGCCACGCGGGAGTTCGTCGAGGGCGGCTTCGAGGTTCCGGAGGCGAAGACGCGGATCGGCTGGATCGACGCCGACACCGTCTTCGTCGGCACGGACACCGGACCGGGCTCGCTGACCGACTCCGGCTATCCGCGCACGGTCCGCCGCTGGCGGCGCGGCACACCGATCGAGGAGTCCGAGCTCGTCTACGAGGCCGCGGACACGGACGTCTCGGCCTGGGGGTACCGCGACGACATGCCCGGCTTCGAGCGGGACTTCGTCGGCCGCTCGCTCGACTTCTTCCGCAGCGAGACGTACCTCCTGGAGCCCGACGGCACCACCGTACGCATCGACGTCCCCGACGACGCCGTCGTCCACGCCCACCGCCGGCACCTGCTCGTCACCCTGAAGTCCGAGTGGCTCGGGCAGCCCACCGGCTCCCTCCTCGCGTTCGACTTCGACGCCTTCCTCGCGGGCGACCGGACCCCCGAGGTGTTGTTCGCCCCGGACGCGCGGACGGCCCTCGCCGGGCACTCCTGGACCCGTCACCACCTGATCCTGGAGACGATGCGGGACGTCAGCACCCGCATCGAGGTCCTCACCCCGGGCCGCGACGGCACCGGCTGGACGCGCACCCCGCTCGTCGGCGTCCCGGCACTGTCCGCCGTGAGCGTCGTGGACACGGACCCGGACGTCTCCGACGAGTACTTCCTCGACGTCTCGGGCTTCCTCCAGCCCTCCAGCCTCCACCGCGGGCACATCGGCGGAGGCACGGAGGTCCTCAAGCAGGCCCCGGACCGCTTCGACACCGCCGGACTCGCCGTCGAGCAGTACTTCGCGACCTCGGCCGACGGCACCCGTGTGCCGTACTTCGTCATCGGCCCCGACCACGCCGCCGCCGGCCCCGGCCCCACCCTGCTCTACGGCTACGGCGGCTTCGAGGTCTCCCTCACCCCGTACTACGGCGCCGTCACCGGCCGGGCGTGGCTGGAGGGCGGCGGCACGTACGTCATCGCGAACATCCGGGGTGGCGGCGAGTACGGACCGGACTGGCACCAGGCCGCGCTGCGCGCCGAACGCCCGCGTGCCTTCGAGGACTTCGCGGCCGTCGCGAAGGACCTCGTCGCCCGGGGCATCACCACCCCGGACCGGCTCGGCGCCTCCGGCGGCAGCAACGGCGGCCTGCTCATGGGCGCGATGCTCACCCGCCACCCGGAGCTGTTCGGCGCGATCGTCGCGCAGGTCCCGCTGCTGGACATGACCCGCTTCCACAAGCTCCTCGCGGGCGCGTCCTGGATCGCCGAGTACGGCGACCCGGCCGACCCGGCCGACCTCGCCCACCTGCGGGAACTCTCCCCGTACCACCGGATCGAGGCCGACCGGACCTATCCGCCGGTGCTCCTGATGACCTCCACCCGCGACGACCGCGTCCACCCCGGCCACGCCCGCAAGGCGGCGGCCCGGCTGCGGGAACTCGGCCATCCCGTCCTGTTCCACGAGAACACCGGCGGCGGCCACGCGGGCGCCGGGGACAACGAACAGGCCGCCCACAACAGCGCCCTCGTGCACACCTTCCTCAGGCGGCACCTGGCCTGAGCTTTCCTACAGCCAGCCCTGGCGCTGGGCCTGCAGCGCCATCTGGAAACGGCTCGTGGCGCCGAGCCGGGCCATGAGGACCTGGATCCGGCGGAAGAGCGTGCGACGGCTGACCCCGATCTCCCGGGCGATGACGTCGTCGCTCGCCCCGCCCGCGAGCAGCCAGAGCAGCCTGCGGTCGGCGGGCAGCAGTCCGGCGGGCAGCACGCCCGCCGGACGGGCCGTGCGGCCGTGGAACGGCAGGGCGCTCTGCCAGGTCTGCTCGAACAGGGCCACCAGGGCGGACAGGAGGCCGCACGGCTGCACGACCAGCATCGTGTTGTGCACGTCGGCCTCCCTGATCGACAGCGACACCAGCGCGTACGACTCGTCGATGATCATGAGCTTCACCGGGAGCGACGGCAGCACCCTGGCCTGCTCGCCCGCCTCGATGCACGGCTCGATGACCGTCCGCATCTTGTCCGGGTGCTCGAGGGACGCCTGGGAGTAGATGACCCGCTGCGTCACCCCCCGGGCCAGCGTCGCGAGCGCGTCGTCGGTCGAGCCCGGGATGGGCGTGTACGGGGGCGTGTCGAACTGCCGGATCTGCTCGCGGGCACTGGCCCAGGCCTGCCGGCTCCGGGGACCGATCGCGTCGCCGGTGACGACCTCCACGAGATCGTCGTTGTACGCGGCGAGCCGCTGCCGCCGGAACGACTCGAAGGCGCCCCCGACGGTGAGCCGCGACTCGTCGAGCTCGGCCGCCCGGTGCCGCCCCAGGATCTCCAGGCCCGCGGCCGGGGGCACCGGGGCCACCAGGTCGGGGCCCTGCGCCGCCGGACTCGCGAGGCCCGCGTCGACCAGCTCCCCGTACGCCGCCGACAGCTCGGCGCCGTCGAGACCGGCCGCGGAACCGACGGCGTCGAGCGGCGCGGGACCGAGGTCCAGGAGCCGGACGTAGACCCGCCGGGCCTCCTCGCCGATCCCCAGGAGCCGGAGCGCCTCACTGAGCTTCGCGTTCGCCATGGACCGCATTATCGGCCCGCCCCGACCGCCCCCGCCGCCCGGGGGATGGCCGATCCGTGCCACTGGCCGATCCGGGCACCCGGCGGGCCCGCGGCGCAGTACCGTCCGGGTGCCCGCCGACGACCGGCGGCCGAGAACGTACCCGGAAGAAGGTGCAGGACGTGGCGAACGCTCGCAAGAACGGCCTCTACAACGGCGTCTCCGAGGAGCTCTCCGCTCTGATGAGGACGGGCTGGGCGGACACCGAGCGGCACGACCTCGAACCGGCCGAGCAGGCCCCCTACGCGGCCGAGCGCCGCGCGGCGCTCTCCGCGCTCTTCCCCGGAGAGCGCCTGATCGTCCCCTCCGGCAATCTCAAGTACCGCTCCAACGACGACAACTACCCCTTCCGCCCGTACTCCGGCTATGTGCACATGACCGGCGACCAGACCCGTGACGGCGCGCTCGTCCTCGAACCCCGCGCCGACGGCGGCCACGACGCCTACTGCTACCAGCTGCCCCGCGACAGCCGCGACAACGACGAGTTCTGGATCGGCTACACCGCCGAGCTGTGGATGGGCCGCCGCCGCTCCCTCGCCGAGTCCGAGACCGTCCTCGGACTGCCGTGCCGCGACGTCCGCACCATCACCGAGGACCTCGCCGCCGGCTCCGGCCTGCCGACCCGCATCGTCCGCGGCATCGACCCGGCCCTCGAAGCCGCCGTCACCACCGACGAGGAGCGCGACGCCGAACTGGAGGGCACGCTCAGCGACCTCCGCCTCGTCAAGGACGCGTGGGAGCTCGGCGAGATGCGCAAGGCCGTGGACTCCACCGTGCGCGGCTTCACCGACTGCGTCGCCGAGCTCTCCCGGGCGATCGCCTCCTCCGAGCGGTGGATCGAGGGCACCTTCTTCCGCCGGGCCCGCCTGGAGGGCAACCACGTCGGCTACGGCTCGATCTGCGCGGCCGGCGACCACGCCACGATCATGCACTGGACGCAGAACGACGGCCCGGTCCGCCCCGGCGAGCTGCTCCTCCTCGACGCCGGCGTGGAGACGCACTCCCTCTACACCGCCGACGTCACCCGCACCCTCCCCATCAATGGCACCTTCACCCCCGTCCAGCGCCAGGTGTACGACGCGGTGTACGAGGCCCAGGAGGCCGGCATGGCCGCGGTGAAGCCCGGCGCCCCGTACCGCGACTTCCACGAGGCCTCCCAGCGCCACCTGACGGCGCGCCTCGTCGAGTGGGGCTTCATCGAGGGTCCCGTCGACCGCGCCTACGAGCTCGGGCTCCAGCGCCGGTTCACCATGGCCGGCACCGGCCACATGCTCGGCCTGGACGTCCACGACTGCGCGCAGGCCCGCACGGAGGAGTACGTCGACGGCGTCCTCGAACCGGGCATGGTGCTCACCGTCGAGCCCGGCCTGTACTTCCAGCCGGACGACCTGACCGTGCCCGAGGAGTGGCGCGGCATCGGCGTCCGCATCGAGGACGACCTCGTCGTCACCGACGAGGGTCACGAGAACCTGTCGGCCGGTCTGCCGCGCTCCTCGACCGAGGTCGAGGAGTGGATGGCCCGGTTCGCGGGCTGAGCCTCCCGCCGGGGCTCGGACGAGGGGCCGTCCGCGTGGATTCACGCGGACGGCCCCTCGTGTCGTCCCGGAGCACGGCTCGTCGCGCCCCGCCGACCACTCGGCGGCGCCGCCCGAGGGATCCACGGACACCGGCGAGGAGTCCCGCCACCACGGGGCGCACACGCTCTGCAGCGACGACGGCAGTTCCGCCGCATCCCGACGGCGGCGCTCCGCACACACGTCCGGCCCGCGCTTGCCCGAACGAGGGAAAGAGGTCCGGATGTTCACCGATTCAGGTGACAGCGGTCGAGGTGAAACGTCCCTCCCCGTAGCGGGGCGGCCACGCTCGACGTGACACATGGAGCCACCCTGTGGAGCGTCCGATGCAGCTGATCCCCCGTCATGACCCGTACCTCGTCGTCCGCTCGACCGGTGGTCACGCCGTCGTCGCCCTCCGGGGCGAGCTCGACCTGGTCCTGGTGCGGCACCTGCGGCCCGAGCTCGACGCCCTCGTCCGGGAGTCCGACGCCCTGACCGTCGACATCCGGGGTCTCACCTTCTGCGACGCCACCGGGCTCGGACTCCTCGCCCACTGTGCCGGGTGCATGCGCCGGCGCGGTGCGCGCTGGCGGCTCGTCTGCGACCAGCCGCGGATCCTGCGGCTGATCCGGCTGGCCGCGCTGGGCGACCTCCTCGGCCCCGAGACCGGACCGTCGGATCTCCTCGATCTTCCGAACGCGGCCCCGGCCCGGCCGGACCCGCCCGCTCAGCCGGCGGCGGTGCCGCTTCCCGCCGAGCCCGGGGTGACGAGACCCGTCTCGTAGGCGGCGATCACCGCCTGGGCCCGGTCACGCAGCCCGAGCTTCTGGAGGATGCGGGCGACGTGCGTCTTCACCGTCGCCTCGCTCAGCCGGAAGCGCGCCGCGAGTTCGGCGTTCGTGTGCCCGCGTGCCAGGGCTTCCAGGACCTCCAGCTCGCGCGGCGTGAGCGCGGCCAGTTCGCGGTGCGGGGTGGCGGAACGCCCGGAGGAGGACGCGGCGAAGCGCTCCACCAGGCGCCGCGTGATCGCCGGGGCGAGCAGGGCGTCCCCGGAGCGGACGAGCCGGACCGCCGCCGTCAGGTGCTCGGGGGTGACGTCCTTGAGCAGGAAGCCGCTCGCGCCCGCCGCGAGCGCCGCGTACACGTACTGGTCGAGGTCGTAGGTGGTGAGGACGACGATCCTCGGCGGCGCCGTCCCGTCCGCGAGGATGCGGCGCGTGGCCTCCAGGCCGTCCGTGCCCGGCATCCGGATGTCCATCAGGACCACGTCCGGCCGGGTCCTGCGGACCGCCGCCACCGCCGCGTCGCCGTCGGCGGCCTCCGCGACCACGTCGATGCCGTCGGCGGCGAGGATCATCCGGAAACCGGTCCGCACCAGCGCCTGGTCGTCGACGATCACCACGCGCGGAGCATCGGCCACGGTCACGGAACCTCCCACGGAATCACCGCACGCACCCGGTATCCGCCGTGCGGGCGGCTGCCGGCGTCGAGCGTACCGCCGTACACCGCGAGCCGTTCCCGCAGTCCGAGCAGCCCGTGGCCGCCGCCCGGCTCCGACATTCGCCGGCGGCGCCCGCCCGTGTCGGACACCTCCACCCGCAGCCGGTCCGCCCCGTACTCCACCGTCACCGACACCCGCGCGCCGTCCGCGTGCTTCACCGCGTTCGTCAGCGCCTCCTGCACCACCCGGTACGCGGCGAGGTCGACCCCCGCGGGCAGCTCCACCGGGACGCCGCGCACCGCCACCTCCACCGGCACCCCCGAGGACCGCACCCGGTCCGTCAGCTCCGTCAGCCGGCCGAGTCCCGGCTGCGGGGCGAGCGCCACGTCGGCGGCCGGATCGGGACCGTCCGCGGCCATCGTGAGCAGCCCCATCACGTGCCGCAGCTCCGACATCGCCGTCCGCCCGGCCGCCTCCACCGCCAGCATCGCCTCCCGGGCCAGCTCGGGCGAGGTCGCCAGGACCGTGCGCGCGGCCCCGGCCTGAATGGTCATCATGCTCACGTTGTGGGTGACCACGTCGTGCAGCTCCCGGGCGATCCGGGACCGCTCCGCCTCCACCGCCCGGCGCAGCGCCGCCTCCTGCTCCTCCCGCAGCACCCGCTCCCGCTGCCGCCAGAGGTGGACGCCGTGCGAGGCGAGGGCGAGCGGCAGCAGGACGAGGACGGGCACCAGGTCGCTGTCGACCTTCGGAACCAGCGGGAAGACCGCGTAGAGCAGGGCACCCGCCAGGAGCGAGGCCAGCACCGACTTGCGGTGCGGGCTGTACATCGCCGCGCTGTACGCCGCGACGAGCCCCGCGGCGAAGGTGATCCGCGTGGCGCCGTCCGCCGCGTCCCCCAGGTGCAGGACCACCGCGGCGACCGTCACCACCCAGTAGACGGCCAGCGGGAAGCGGCGCCGCAGCACCAGCGGCAGCGCGGTCAGCACCGCCGCCGCCATCTCCCAGACCTCCACCGGCGGCAGCACGTGCTCCACGGCGGGCACCGGACGCGGGCCCCCCGGAAAATCCGGCAGCGCGGGCGGATCCGGGAGCCGCCCCGGCACGGGCAGCTTGGTCCCGATCAGATCGGGCCGGAGCTCCACGTACGAGCGGTTCAGGTTCCCGACGACCGTGGCGACGGCGAGCGACAGGGCGAGCAGCCCGTCGGCCGCCCACGCCCAGCGGGACAGCGGGGGCGGCGCGCCGATGGTCCGCGATCCGCGCACCCGGCCCATGAATTCCTCGTACCTGCTCACCGGGGCAGTGTGCCAAGCCGGGCCGCCGGGGCGAATCGGCCCGGAGGACCAGGGCACCGTCCGCGCGGAGTACATCGCGCGGATGACCCGCCCGCGCCTCCGCCGCACACGGTACGGAGCTTCGCCACCGCGGCCGACGCGCCCCCGGCCGGTCCGCTCCTAGCGTCGGGGCGAACCCGTTCACTCCCGAGCCCTGGAGGGCCCATGACACCGTCCGACGCGGAGCCGTTGATCGACCTGAGCGAGGTCGGCAGGACGTACGAGGACGGGCCGGCCGCGCTCGCCGGTCTCGACCTGCGGGTGGCGCGGGGGGAGTCGCTGGCCGTGCTCGGCCCCTCCGGCAGCGGCAAGTCGACGCTGCTCAACCTGCTCGCCGGGCTCGACCGGCCGAGCACCGGCCGGGTGACCGTGGACGGACTGCGCGTCGACCGGCTGAGCGAGACGGCCTCCGCCCGCTACCGGCGCAGCCGCATCGGCATGGTCTTCCAGTTCTTCAACCTCCTCGACGACCTCACCGTCCTCGACAACGTGCTGCTCCCCGCCCAGCTGGCCGGAACGCCCCGTGGCAAGGCCGCGGCACGCGCCGCCGAACTCCTCGACCGGCTCGGTGTCGCCCGGCACGCGCGCGTGCACCCCGGCCGCCTCTCCGGCGGGGAGCGGCAGCGCGTCGCCGTCGCCCGCGCCCTGATGAACCGTCCGCCGCTGCTCCTCGCCGACGAGCCCACCGGAGCCCTCGACACCGCGTCCGGCGCGGAGGTCCGCGACCTCCTGCGCGGACTCAACGCCGACGGCCAGACGATCGTCCTCGTCACCCACGACCTCGCGCTCGCCGAGGCCTGCGCGACCCGCACGATCGAACTCGTCGACGGCCGTATCGCCCGCGACGTCGTGGCGGTGGCCCGATGAGCGCGCGTCCCGTCGACACGAGCGCGGGGGGAGGCGGCGCCCTCGGCCGTGTCGTGCGCTCCGGGGTCGGGCGGCGACGCACACAGACCGCCGTGATGGTGCTGACCACGCTGCTCTCCGTCGCCTCCGCCGTCCTCGCGCTCGGCCTCCTCCTCGCCTCCGGCGCGCCCTTCGACCGGGCCTTCGCCCGGCAGCACGGCGCCCACCTGACCGTGCGGTTCGACGGTTCGAAGGCCACCCCCGAGCAGCTCGCCGCCACCGCCCGCGCGACCGGAGTGGCCGCGGCCTCGGGCCCCTTCGCCGTCACCTCCCTGCGCCTCGGCGCGGACCGGGCCGCCCCGCCCGGCTTCGCACCGCCCCCGCTGACGGTCGTCGGCCGGGCCTCCGCCGAAGGAACCGTGGACGCGGTGACCCTGACGGAGGGCCGGTGGGCGACGGCCCCCGGCGAGATCGTCCTGGAGCGCGGATCCGTCCCGCCCGCCTCGGGCACCGGGACACGGCTGACCGCCGACGGCGTCACCCTCACCGTGGTGGGCGTCGCCGAGTCGGTCGGCGAGAGCGCCGACGCCTGGGTCGTACCCGCGCAGCTCACGGCGCTGACGGGCGGACGGCCTCCGGCGCTGCAGATGCTCTACCGGCTCACCACCGCCGACAGCGCCGCCGACGTGGCGGCCGGCCGGAAGGCCGTCACCGCCGCCGCGCCGGCCGGAGCGGTCACAGGCGCCCGCTCGTACCTCGACGTGCGGGAGAGCGCCCGCCGGAACACGGCCGCCTTCGTGCCCTTCGTCTCCGCCTTCGCCGTCCTCGGGCTTGGGATGTCCGTCCTGGTGATCGGCATCGTGGTGAGCGGCGCCGTCGGCGCGGCGACCCGCCGGATCGGGATCCTCAAGTCCCTCGGCTTCACCCCGCTCCAGGTGGGGCGCGCGTACGTGGCCCAGGCCCTGATCCCGGGCACCGTCGGGGCGGTGCTCGGCGCCGCCCTCGGGAACGCGCTCGCCGTGCCGCTCATGGCGGAGGTGGCCGAGGTGTACGGCACGACGGAGGTCCTCATCCCCGCGTGGGTCGATGTCGTCGTGCCGGCCGGAGCCCTCGCCCTCGTGGCCGCCACCGCCTTCGGGCCCGCCCTGCGCGCGGCCCGGCTGCCCACCGCGACGGTCCTGCGCATCGGCCCCGCCACCGGCGGCGGGCGGGGGCGCGCGATCCGCGGCCTGCTCGGGCGGCTGCCGCTGCCCCGGCCCGTCACCCTGGGCCTCGCCGGTCCCTTCGCCCGCCCCGGGCGCGCGGCGAGCACGGCCGCGGCGGTGACCTTCGGGACCCTCGCGGTGACCCTGGCCGTGGGACTCGGCAGCACGCTCGTCGCCATCAAGGCGGACGGCGACCCGGACCGGGGCGGCGATGTCACCGTCCACACGATCACGATGCCGCACGGGACGACCGGCGGTCCCACGCCGCTGCCGGGGAAGCCGGCCGACGCGGCCGCCGTGGCGGCGGCGATCGCCGCGCTCCCGGGGACGGGCTCCGTGTACCGGACGGCCCACACCCAGCTGGAGGTGGCCGGGCTCAAGGGCGGCGCGCCCGTCGTCGCGTACGAGGGGGACATGGCCGGCAGCCCCCGCACGATGGTCTCCGGCCGCTGGTTCGGGGCCACCGGGGAGGCCGTCGCGGCGACCCGGTTCCTCACCACCACCGGGGTCCGCGTCGGGGACACCGTCACCCTCGCCGAACAGGGCCGCACGGTCCGGGTACGGATCGTCGGCGAGGTCTTCGACCTCGGCGACGACGGCATGACCCTGCGCACCGGAGCCGCGTCCGTCGCCGCGCTGCGGGCCCGCTACCAGCCCGCCGACTTCGCCGTGACCGTCACCAAGGGCACGGACGCGGTGCGGTACGCGGAGCGCCTCGACGCCACCGTGAAGCCGCTCGGGGCGGAGGCCGCCGTCACCGAGGGCAGCAAGTCGAGCGTCATCCGGGCGATGCAGGCCCTGATCGTCATGCTGACCCTGATGCTGGTCGTCGTCGCCTGCCTCGGCGTGCTGAACACGGTGGTCCTCGACACCCGCGACCGCGTCCGTGACCTGGGCGTCTTCAAGGCCCTGGGGATGACCCCGCGGCAGACGGTCGCGCAGGTCCTCACCTCGGTCGGCGCCCTCGGTCTCGTGTCGGGCCTCGTCGGCGTGCCGCTCGGCGTGGCCCTGCACGGCCGGGTGATGCCGGCGATGGGCCGCGCGGTCGGCACCACGATCCCGCCCGCCGACATCGACGTGTACGGCACGCCGCTGCTCGTGCTCCTCGCGACGGCCGGTGTCGTGATCGCGACGGCGGGCGCGCTGCTCCCGGCGGGCTGGGCGGCCCGCACGGCGACGGCCCGGGCGCTGCGGGCGGAGTAGGGAGGGGCGGGGAAGGAGGATACGGTCGCCGCATGTCTGAAGTCCGGTTGACCACTCCCTCCTTCCTCGTGCTCGGCATCATCGACAAACTGGGCGAGGCAAGTCCGTACGACGTGAAGGTGGAGGCCGCGCGGACGGTGGCCCCGTTCTGGTCCATGCCGCACGCGCAGGTGTACGCGCAGTGCGACCGGCTCCTGGAGGCGGGTCTCCTTTCGGAGGTGCGGCAGCCGGGCGGCCGCAACCGGCGTCTGATGAGCCTCACGGAGGAGGGGGCGGCCGCGCTGCGCGGCTGGCTGGCCGACCCCGCCTTCGTCCCGGTCGAGGCCCGCGAACGGGGCATCCTCAAGCTGTGGTTCGGCGCCAGCCCGCGCGTGCACGCCCCGGTCCAGATCGACGAGCACCGCAGGACCCTGGACGAGTACGAGGGGCTGGCGGACGAGGTGGGCGAGCTGCTGACGCGCGGGCAGCGCGAGGCGCTGGAGTTCGGCATCCGCTATGAGCGGATGATGGTCGATTTCTGGCAGTGGGTGGAGAGCCGCGAGCCCTGAGTTCCCCGACGGGACTTCGTCACCGGCCGGTTGACCCCGGCCGTGTCCACCCCTACCTTCCTCCATGGTCCAGAAAGGACTATCGGTGAAGGGGGAATCGCCATGCGGCGCACGACCGGCACGAGATGGGGTCGGGGGAGGGCGGCCACCGTCGCGGTGACCGTGATCTGCCTGGCGTACGCACCGATCGCCATGACCGAACTCTGGCCGTACGCGCGCCCGGGAGCACCCGCCCTCGGCGAGTGGCTCCTCGGCCGGACCGTCTCCCCGGAGTTCGTCGCCGAGGCCGTGCGCGACCGGACGGGGCCGTACGGGCGCAGCCTGATCCCCCTGATCGCGCACTCGGTCCTCGGCGGCCTCCTCATGCTCCTCGGCCCCGTGCAGCTGCTCTCCGCGGTCCGGCGCCGCATCCGGCTGCACCGGATCACCGGGACCGTCTTCGCCGTCACGGTGTACGCGTCGATGGCGGGCGCCGCCCTCTACCTGGTGCGCACACCGCCGGCGGAGGCCTTCAGCGGGGCCGCGTTCTGGATCGTCCTCGCCACGATCCTGGTCGGCACCGTCGGCAGCGTGACCTTCGGGATCCTCGCCGCCGTCCGCGGCTTCCCGGACCTCCACCAGCGCTGGCTGCTGCTCTGCTACGGCTTCCTGATGACCGCCCCGCTGCTGCGGATCGAATGGGGACTGCTGCCCTCGCTCTACCCCGGGCTCGGCCTGGCCGACATCAACCGCGTCGCGATCATGCACCTCGGCGCGCTCGTCTCCTTCGGCGCCCTCCTCGCCTCCCGCGCCCTCGACCGGCGTGCCGCCGTCCCCGGCCTGACCGGCACGTGGTGCCCGCTGCCGGTGCGGGTCGCCGCCCACCTCGCGGGCGCGGCCGGCCTGGTGTGGATCACGGTGGCGTTCCTCGACGAGGGGACCGCCGGGCGGCGACTGCTCCTCGCGTACCTCGTCCCGTACGCCGTGACGTACGCCGTCATCGCCGCCCGGGCGGCACGGGGCGCCGCGTGGCCGCGCGAGGAGTGGTCGCTGCACCTCGCCGCCCTCTGCCTGGCACCCGCCTTCTCGGCGGTGACCGTGCCCGTACTCGAACGGGCCCTGGGCCTCGACCGGATCACGGCCCTCGTCGCGGGCGTCGGCACCGGCTGCGGCATGCTCGCCTACGCGGCCGTCGCGGCGGTGAGCCTGCGGATCCTGTACGCCCGTGAAGTCCTCAGGAGACAGGGGGAGTTCGCCGACCTGCCGGCGACTCCGGCGGAGGCCCGGGTCGCGGCGGGCAGCACCCGGGAAGGAGCCCGGGGATGAACGTCGTTCCACAGGAGACGGCCATGAGCACCGGAAACCCCGACGGCCGCGCCCTCTCGCCCGCCG
>NZ_MWIG01000990.1:0-1769 GCF_002156145.1 Streptomyces sp. NRRL B-24572
CTGGACGTGAGCCGGCTGCCCGTCCGCGACGCCCTGCGGGACCTGGTCGCGGAGGGCCTGGTGACGCCGCGACCGCGCACCTGGGCGGTGGTCCGCGAGTTCACCGCGTCCGACATCTCGGACCTCGGCGAGGTCAGGTCCGCCCTGGAGATCCTCGGCTTCCGGCTCGCCGCGCAGCGCCGCACCCGGGCGGGGCTCGCCAAGCTCCGCGCCGACCTCGACGCCGAGCTGGCGGCGGCGGCCAAGGGCGACGGCCAGGCCGCCCGGCGGGCGGCCGCCGACTTCCACGAGACCGTCACGGAGCTCGCCGACAACGCGCTGCTCACCGAGCTGAACGCGACGCTGCGCAGCCGGATGCGCTGGATGCTCGGGCAGCACGACGACTTCACCGCCGTCGCCGAGGAGCACGCGGAGCTGTACCGGGGGATCGAGGCGCGGGACGTGGAGCGCGTCGAGAAGCTGGCCCTGCGCCACCTGGAGACGAGCCGGCACGAGGCCGCCGCGCACCAGCGCAGGACGGCGGCGGAGTAGGGCCCGCCTTCGGATCAGGCCCTGGCCCGGAGCCGTGGCGGCGGCGGATTGCCGCCACGGCTCCGGAGATCAAACGGTATACCGGAGGGGGCGGCCCGCCCCCTCCGGGGGCCGTCACCGCCCCACGTACTCGACGCCCCCGTCGACGTCGGCGCGGATCTCCGTGCCGACGCGGCGCGCCATCAGGTCGTCGAGGCGCTCCAGGGGGCCGATGAGGGTGCGGCCGCCGGCGCGGACGACGCGGATGGCGGCGTCGACCTTGGGCTTCATCGAGCCCTCGGCGAAGGCGATCTCGGCCAGGCCCTCGGGCGAGGCGGTGAGGATGTCCCGCTGCTCGGGGGTGCCCCAGTTCTCGCTGACGAAGTCGCCGTCGGTGAGCATGATCAGCATGTCCGCCTTCAGGTCGGCGGCGAGGGCGGCGCTGGCCGCGTCCTTGTCGACGACGGCCTGCATGCCGATCTGGCGGCCCTTGGAGTCGGTGCGCACCGGAACGCCGCCGCCGCCCACGCACACCACGAGCGTGCCGTTGTCGAGGAGGGTGCCGACCAGCGGCGCCTGCATGATGCGCAGCGGTTCGGGCGAGGGGACGACCCGGCGGAACGCGCCGCCGTCGCGGGCGATGGTCCAGCGGTACTCGGCCGCGGCCTCGGCGGCGTCCTGCGCCGAGTAGGTGGGGCCGATCAGCTTGGTGGGGCGCTCGAAGGCCGGGTCGGCCTCGTCGACCTCGGTCGTGGTGAGGACGGCGGCGACCTCGCGCTCGCCGGCCAGGGCGTTGGAGAGCTCCTGCTGGATGACGTAGCCGATCNNGAGGCCGACCTGCGGGCCGTTGCCGTGCGTGATGACGACCTCGTGCTCGCGGGCCAGACCGGCCAGGGCCTGGCAGGCGCCCCTGACGTTGGCGCGCAGCCGGTCGGCCGTCATCGGTTCCCCGCGGCGGGCGAGGGCGTTTCCTCCGAGAGCGACGACGATGCGCATGTGATTTCCCTTGCGGTGCTTGTGTTCGCCCATGAGACCCAGAATGGTATACCAATGTTGGTTGACCGGAAGGGGGCAGGAGCGGTCACGGACGCACGGCGACGAGGAGAGCACGGTGAGGTGCCACAGCCATGCCGGCGAACCCCGGACCCGCTCCGGCGACGCCCGGCCGCCCGGCGAACCCCGGCCCGGCTCCGGCGACCCCCGGCCCGGCTCCGACGGACCCCGACTGCCCGGCGCGCTCCGGCCGCGCTCCGGCGACG
>NZ_MWIG01000991.1:0-874 GCF_002156145.1 Streptomyces sp. NRRL B-24572
TCGTCGACTTCCGGACGGAGACCGAGCGCGGCGACCGGCCCGACCGGCTGCCGCCCGGCGTCCGGCTGCTCGTCGCCGACGTCCTCGCCGACTACCTGGCCGGCAGCGGACTGCCGCCCGCCGCGCGCCTCAAGGCCCTGCTCGCCGACCCGGCGCTCGCCGAGGAGCACCTCGGCGGGGGCCGGGTCCGGGCGGCCTTCGCCCGGACGTACCGCACCTTCGTCTCCAGCGACTCCGCCCGCGCCTCCTACCGCGCCCTGCTCGGCGAGCTCGGCACCCCGGGTGCCGGGCCGCTGCTCTTCCACTGTTCGGCGGGCAAGGACCGTACGGGCTGGGCGGCGACGGTCGTCCTGTCGCTGCTCGGCGCGGACGAGGAGACCGTGCGGGCCGAGTACCTGGCGGTCAACCCGGCCGTCCGACTGGCGTTCGCGCCGATGATCGAGGGCTTCACGGCCCAGGGAGGCGACCCCGAGCTCGCGCTCGAACTGATCGGGGTCCTGCCGGAGTACCTGGACGCGGCGCTCGACGAAGTGGCGGTCCGGCACGGGTCGATGGAGAAGTACGTACGGGAGGGGCTCGGCGTCCCCGACGAGGTGACGGACCTGATCCGCGAGCGGCTGACGGTCACCGCGGCCTGATCCCCCGGGGGCGGGCCGGGGTGACCATCGGAAGAATCGCTCGTTCTGCTGAACGTGAGCACCCAGGATCTCGTTCCCTCGCCCGTGGGCCCCGTCGACGTCGAACAGGCCGAGGCCGCGCTCGTCGAGCGGTATCCACGGCTCGTCCGCATCGCCTATCTCGTCCTGCCGCCGTCCCTCGGCCGCAACCGCCGGGTGCTGACCGCGCACGCCCTCGTCCAGCGGTCGCTGCCGCG
>NZ_MWIG01000992.1:0-2167 GCF_002156145.1 Streptomyces sp. NRRL B-24572
CGGGCGCCCGGCGGGCCGCGCGCCCGTTTCCCCTGCAAGTCGGACCAGGACACACCCGTTCGGGTGAACGGGCCCGTGTCCGAGGGCTCAGTACGCCAGCCTGCTCCCGCCGCCCGGCGTGCTCGTGCTCGCCTCGACCAGGGCGTCGACCACCGCCTCGACGTCGGGCAGCCAGGGCCGGGCCGAGCCCGCGAGGGGCGCCCGCTCCCAGCGCACCTGCCCGGTCCCCGCGACCGACGGCGGAAGGAGCAGATAGCCGCCCTCGCCGTGGAACCGCAGCGAGCTGGGCACGTCGTCCTTCGCGTACAGCAGCTCGCCGAGCCGTTCGAGGCCGTACGGGGCGACGAGGATCGACCAGCGGGTCGGGGTCGCCACCACCGGGCCGAGCCGCATGCCCGCCGCGTCGAGCGCGGCGAGGGCCCGCGTCCCCGCCACCGCCGGGAGGCTGACCGCGCAGGGCGCGCGGCCGCCCGTGGCGAGGACGACCGGGGCGTCCGGGCGCCGGGTCCACCACCAGCGGACCATGCGCTCGTCCGTGGTGGCCGCGAGCAGTCCGGGGTCGTAGGGGTGCGCGCCGGGCACCACGCAGTCGGGGTCGGGGCAGGAGCAGACCGCTCCGGCGGCCGCACGGGGCGCCGCCCCCATGGCCGTACGGGTCGCTTCCCTCAGGCCCGCGCCCGTTCCCGTGGCCGTACGGGTCGTCGCTCTCAGGCCCGCGCCCGGCAGGACGGGCCAGTTCCACTCGACCGCGAAGGTGACCGCGGCGTCGAGCCGGGCGGTCCTCTCCTTGCGCCGGAACCGGAGCCTGCGTCGCCTTCCGAGGATCTCGCGCATGAGCGCTCGTTCCTTTCCGTTGAACGCCGAATCCACATCACACCATGTGCAGAACTCTTCACCGTGCGTATCAGCGCGTGCCGGGTCGGCGGGGTGCCGGGCCGCCGAGGAGCGGTGCGGACCGGGCCGGTGCCGGATGGATCCCGGGGGAACCGGGTGGAGCCAGGTCAGAGCCGGAGCGGGTCAGAACACGTTCCCCGCCACTCGGTGGCGGGTTGCGGCCTGCGGCGGGAAAGACGCCGGGGTTCCGCGTCACGTTCCGGGGCGGTGTCAACTGCCCCTGCCTGTCACCGAGTACGTACCCAGCACGCTTGGAATGACGCGCTTTCAAACGACGCCAGTCGATCGCAAAAGGTGCACACCGGGGGCAATTTTCAGCCAACTTTCCGTGCACTTCAACCCCCTTGCTCAAGCTCACGGACACCACAAGTCCCATCGGGACAATGCTGGACATCGTTCCTCCGGTGCGTGTACATGTGGAGACATCGAGCGGCTCTGATTGACATGGGGGTTTGCGATGCTTTGGCGTCAAACGCACCGGTCGGAAAGCCGACCGGCATGAGCACCCCACGCATGCCGAAAGTGGCCGGAATCGATTCCACTGTTCCCGGGTCACCGCACACTGCGTCGCCCCTTCCCGGGGTCCCCGCGGCGGCGGGTCCCTCCGAGGAGGCCCTCCCACCCGGAGTCCTGATCCAGGACCGGCTCGCCTCCTGGGTCTCCGACCTCACCACCCTCCACGAACTCACCGAGCGCCTCATCAGGACCTCCTCCCTCGACGAGGCCCTCCGCGAGGTGCTCGGCGCCGGAGCCGCCCTCGTCGGCGCCCGCCGCGGCATGGCCGTCCTCGAACCGGCCGACGGCCACGGCCCCACCGGCACCATCGGCCTCGGCCTCGCCCACTCCGAGCTCGGCACCATCGAGACCGTCCCGCGCAGCGCCACCAGCTACGGCCGCCTCCTCGACGGCCTCCCCGACCCCGTCCACCCCGAGCGCGTCCCCGACCCGATCGCCATCCGCGACGTCCGTACGGAGGAGGGCCTCGACCCCCGCCACCGCGAGGTCGCCGCCCGCCTCGGCTACGCCGCCAGCTACGCCCTCCCCCTCGCCACCGAGGAGGCCGGCCGGCTCGGCGCGCTCGTCTGGCTCTACGACGAGCCCGCCGAACCCGACGAGCGCCGGCGCCACCTCATCGGGCTCTACGGCCGCTTCGCCACCGAGCACCTCGCCCGGCTCCTCCAGGTCGAGCGCGCCCGCGTCCAGGTCTCCACCGTCGCCGAGGAACTGCTCCCCAGCCGCCTCCCCCGCGTCCCCGGCGTCCAGCTCGCCGCCC
>NZ_MWIG01000993.1:0-2254 GCF_002156145.1 Streptomyces sp. NRRL B-24572
ACGCAGGGCCCCGGCGGTCCCGCGTACCCGCAGCATCCCTACCCCGGCGGGCCGACGCCGGCCGGGTATGCGCCTCAGCAGCCGCCCCAGCAGCCGAAGAAGAGGGGCGCGCGCGGTCTCGTCATCGCCGTGGCCGCCGTCCTCGCCTTCTCCGTCGCGGGCGGCGCGACCGCCTACGTCCTGCTGAAGGACAAGGGCGGGCAGTCCACCGCGAACGGCGGCGGGCAGCCCAACGGGAAGGGCTCGCCGAGCACGCAGGGCAGCGGGGGCACGGGGACCGGGACGGGCTCCGGGACCGGGACGGAGAGCTCCGCCCCGAAGCCCTCGACGGCGCCGGCGACGGCGCCGGCGCCGCAGGCCGCCACGTACAAGAACATCAACCTCACGGCCGGCTACCACCTGACCCTCGGGGACAACGACGTACGCCCGCAGGACGGCGAGGACGGCAACTACGAGCTCTCCTACGACACCGGCGGCTACCTCGACGCCGAGAGCAGCGGCGGCAACCTGGTCCTGCTCGACCCGGGCCAGGAGGGTTCCCTCGAAGCGTGCCGCGCGGAGACCCGCTTCACCGAGACCATCCAGGTGAGCAAGCTGTCGCCGGGCCGTCAGGTCTGTGTCACGACGGGTACGGGCCATCTCGGCCTGGTCACCGTCAAGGCCTTCTCGCCGGAGGAGTCTCCGAGCACCTACATGACGCTCGATCTGACGGTGTGGCGGAACGCGGCTCCCTCCGCATCGTCGAGCTGACCGCTTTCGATGCATCTTCCGTAATCTGAATACCGATCCGATCAAGGGAGGTTCCGAACCGATCAAGATCGGTTCTATAGTGCCGTCGTTATGACTCCCCCGTGTGCCTGTTCTCGAGAGTCTGGTTGATGTCGGCGCCGTCCACCCCCTTCCGCCCTGCCTTGCTCGCCTCGTTGCTGACGGCCGCCGCGGGTGGTGCGCTCGCCGTCGCGGCGACCGCCGCGGCGCCGGCCGGGGTCCGTCCCCCACTCGGCTGGTTCGCCGGCGGCGGCGTGCTGCTCCTAGCGGCCGCCGCCTTCGCGGTCACCTGGTACGGGCGGACCTCGCGCTCCCTGAGCCGGAGGGCCGAGACCCTCACCGCCGAACTCGCCTCCCTGGAGGCCCGGGCCGCCCGGCAGACGGCCGACGCGGCGCGCGAGACGGCGGCGCTGAAGGAGCGGTACGAGACGGAGGCCGCCGCCGCGGCGGCGGCCCACGCCGCGCGGACCGAGGAACTGGTCCGCGCCCACACGGCCCGGACCGCCGAGCTGACCGAGGCTCAGGCCGACGACATCAAGCGCCTTGAGGCCCGGCTGCGCCGGGCCGAGTCCGGCCGGTCCGCCGCCATGGCCGCCGCGGCCAACGCGGCCGGCCGCATGCAGGCCCTCGCCACGAGCATGCTCGCCGACCTGCGGGAGATGGAGCACCGGCACGCCGACGAGGACGTCCTGGCCGACCTGCTCCACCTCGACCACCGCACCGCCCAGGCCGGCCGCCTCGCCGACTCCGTCGCCGTACTGACCGGAGCCCGGTCCGGACGGCGCTGGGCCCGCCCCATCGTCATGGAGTCGATCCTGCGCGGCGCCATGGGCCGGATCGGCGGCTACCAGCGGGTGCGGCTGCACTCCAGCAGCGACGCGGCCGTCGCCGGACACGCGGCCGAGGGCGTCATGCACGCCCTGGCCGAACTGATGGACAACGCCGCGAACTTCTCGCCGCCCAACGCCGAGGTCCACGTCTACGTGGAGGAGGTCCCGGCCGGCGTCATCATCGCGGTCGAGGACAGCGGCCTGGTGATGAGCGACGTGCAGCTGCGCCGCGCGGAGGCCGCGGTCGGCGCGACGACGCAGGACCTGGCCGGTCTCTCCGGCACCCGGCTCGGCCTGGCCGTCGTCGGCCGGCTGGCCCGCAAGCACGGCCTGACCGTGTCCTTCCGCCCCTCGGCGCGCGGCGGCACCGGCGCCCTCCTGATGCTGCCTCAGGAGCTGATCAGCCACGCGCCCGTCGAGCCGCCGGCCACGCCCGCCGCCGGCCTGCCGCCCGTGACGGGACGCGGCCTGGCGACGCCGACGCCGGCCCCCGCCGCGGCGGCCGTCGAGCCCGAGACCACGCACGACAGCGCGGCCGAAAGCACCGGCGAGCACCCGCGGTTCGGCGAGAGCGGTCTGCCGCGCCGCCGCCGCGGCCGGGCGATGGCCGCCGCCCACCCCGAGGGCCCCGAGGCCGCCGAGAAGCCGCGCGCGGC
>NZ_MWIG01000994.1:0-1063 GCF_002156145.1 Streptomyces sp. NRRL B-24572
GGCCGTACGGCCCCCTCGTCGGGTCAGTCGCGGGCGGCGAGGTCCGCGGCGGCGAGCCGGGCGGTGTCCGGGTTGTCGGAGAAGATGCCGTCGATCCCCGTCTCCAGGTACCGCTTCAGCGCCCCGAAGGCGTCGCCGTACGCCGTCGGGTCCGTGCCCTTGCGGAAGTCCGCGGGCAGGAAGGTGTTCTCGTTGCGGTGCGTGTACGGGTGGAGGATCAGCCCCTCGGCGTGCGCGTCGCGGACCAGGGTGGTCGGGGTGCCGAGCCGGCCGCTCGCGTCCTTCGGGATGACCAGGTCGAGCGTGGGGCCGATGCCCTGCGCGTACGAGGCGATCCAGGCGAGGCCCTCGGGCGTGACCAGGTCGGCGACCGTGCGCGGGTCCCCGGCCTCGACGAAGTCCCAGGGGCGGCTGCTCGGGCCGGAGAGCAGGACGACGCCCGGGGCGTCCACCAGCTTCTTCAGGCGCTGGATGCTGCTGGGCTCGAAGGACTGGAGGAAGACCGGGGAGTTCGCGCGGTGGCGTCCGTACCGGCGCAGGAGCTTCGCGAGGCGCTCCTCAAGGCCGAGGCCGAGGGAGCGGAAGTAGCTGGGGTGCTTGGTCTCGACGTGGAGCCAGATCTCGCGGCCCCGGCGGCGGCCCTCCTCCTCGGCCCACTCGAGGACCTCCTCGAAGGTGGGAACCGTCCAGCGGCCGTCGTAGAGGGTGTTCTCCTGGCGGGTGCCGGGGATGCGCTCCTTGGCCCGCAGGGTCTTGAGCTCGGCGAGCGTGAAGTCCTCGGTGAACCAGCCGGTGAGCGCGACGCCGTCGACGGTCTTGGTGGTCTTCCGGGAGGCGAACTCGGGATGGTCGGCAACGTCGGTGGTGCCGGTGATGTCGTTCTCGTGGCGGCAGACCAGGTGCCCGTCGCGGGTGGGGACGAGGTCCTGCTCGACGACGTGGGCGCCGATGTCGAGGGCGTGGCGGTAGGAGCCGAGGGTGTGCTCGGGGCGGTAGCCGGCGGAGCCGCGGTGGCCGATGACGGTGGGGACGGGGAGGGAGCGGTAGCCGTGGCCGCGGCCGG
>NZ_MWIG01000995.1:0-1535 GCF_002156145.1 Streptomyces sp. NRRL B-24572
CCGGCGGTCGGCGCGGTCCTCACCGGCATCGGCCAGCTGTACCGGCAGGTCTCGGCCTTCGACCCCGTCACGGTGACGATCGGTCACGTCGAGGACGTGGGCCGCTTCAACATCATCGGCGAGACGGTGACCCTGTGGGGTACGGTCCGCTGCGCCGTGGAGTCCGACATGGCCGAGGTCCAGCGGCGTCTGACGATGCTGGCCGAGCACTCGGCGGCGGCGTACGGGGCGACGGCCGGCGTGGAGTACCTGCAGTCCGTGCCGCCCGTGCACAACAGCGGGCCGTGGGTGGAGGCCGGGCTGCCGACCTTCCGCCGGGTGGTCGGCGGGGACCGCGTGGTGGAGACGGGTGCGACGCTCGGGTACGACGACGTCTCCGAGTTCATCGGCCGGTTCGGCGGCCTGTACGTGATGCTCGGCGTCCAGGACGCAACGCTGAACGCCTCGGGACGGCCCGTGCCGGTGGAGGGCGGACGCGGGCTCGTCACCAACCACAACCCGCGCTTCTACGCGGACGACGACACCCTCGTCACCGGTGTCCGTCTTCACGCGCAGGTGGCGTACGACCATCTGACGGGTGATCTGGTCGTTCCGCAGGGCACCCTTCGACCGCCGCCACGAAGGCCCTGAGCAGGGCGGAGTCGGCGGCGGTGGGCCACACGAGGCCGTACTCGAGGGGCGGGGTGCCGTGCAGGGGGACGTAGGCGATGCCGGGCCGGGGATGGTACCGGGCGCCGCGGGCCGCCCCCGGGGAGGCACCCCGGCCTGCGGTCACATGGGAGAGGACCTCCTGCCAGGTGTTGGCGGCCGGTCCGCGGCCGACGGGGGCGCCGGACGGGGTGCTGCGGGGGTAGTGGTGGTCGACCCAGTAGCGGGGGACGTCGCCGCCGGGGGCGATCAGATCGAGGCCCGCGAGGTCCTCCGGGCCGAGGGATGCGCGGTCGGCCAGGGGGTGGCCGACGGGCAGGAGCAGTACCCGCTCCTCGGTGACGAGGACGGGACCGGTGGTGAGGTCCGGCTCGCG
The DNA here is from genome assembly GCF_002156145.1 of Streptomyces sp. NRRL B-24572. Classification (NCBI taxonomy): domain Bacteria; kingdom Bacillati; phylum Actinomycetota; class Actinomycetes; order Kitasatosporales; family Streptomycetaceae; genus Streptomyces; species Streptomyces sp. NRRL B-24572. The sequence goes on from NZ_MWIG01000995.1 coordinate 1,025, forward strand.
CACGGGGAAGGCGGCGTACTGGACGTCGAGCGTGCCGTCCCGAAGGGGGCGGAATCCGCCGTCGAGGGGAACCTCGCGGACGGTGATCTCGCACCCCGGGTGGAGCGCGGTCAGGGCTTCGGCGGCGGCCGTGACCATCTCGCCGCCCCAGGGGCCGGCGAAGCCGACGCGCAGCCGGCCGTGGACGCCGCGCCCGGCGGCGGTGGCGCGTGCGAGGGCGGCGCGCATCTGCCGGTAGGCGGGCAGGAGGTCCTCGTACAGGGCGTGGCCGACGGGGGTGAGGCGGACGCTGCGGCTGGTGCGGGCGAAGAGCGGGGTGCCGACGCGGCGCTCCAGCTTCTTGACGGTCTGGCTGATCCGGCCGGTGGAGACGCCGAGGCGCTCGGCGGTGCGCCCGAAGTGGAGTTCCTCGGCGAGCGTGAGGAACGCTTCCAGCTCGTACCGTTCGAGCACCGGCCCCGCCCCCTTCTCGTCCGCCCATCGTTGAGTCCGACTCAACGATGGGCGGACG
>NZ_MWIG01000996.1:0-1228 GCF_002156145.1 Streptomyces sp. NRRL B-24572
ACGCATGCCCACAACGGGGGTGGGCGGGGCCCACAACGGAGTACGCAGGGGCACCGCCCCGGCGGAGTGCGGCCCGCGACAGCCGGCGGGCCCGGCCAAGGCGGTGCGCCCCGCACAATGGACCCGTGCCCGAAGGAGACACCGTCTGGCAGGCCGCCCACCGCCTGCACACCGCGCTCGCCGGCAAGGTCCTCACCCGCGCGGACCTCCGCGTGCCCCGGTTCGCGACCGCCGACCTCACCGGCCGCACGCTCCTCGACGTCACCCCTCGCGGCAAGCACCTCCTCGCCCGCATCGAGGGCGGGCTCACCCTCCACTCGCACCTGCGGATGGACGGCGCCTGGCGGGTGTACGCCACCGGGGAGCGCCCGCGCGGCGGCCCCGAGCACCAGATCCGGGCGATCCTCGGGAACGCCGAGTCCACCGCGTACGGCTACCGCCTCCCGGTCCTGGAGCTCATCCGTACCGCCGAGGAGGTGAACGCCGTGGGCCATCTCGGCCCGGACCTCCTGGGTCCGGACTGGGACCCCGAGGAGGCCGTACGAAGGCTCGCCGCCGACCCGGCCAGAACACTGGGCGAGGCCCTCCTGGACCAGCGCAACCTGGCCGGCATCGGCAACGTGTACAAGTCGGAGCTGGCCTTCCTCGCCGCCGTCACCCCCTGGCTCCCGGTCGGCGAGCTCGCCCCGGAGGTCCCGGCCCGCCTGGTGGCCACGGCCCACCGCCTCCTGGAGGCGAACAAGGACCGCCCGGACCGCCGCACCACGACCACCCGCCGCCCCGGCACCCCGCTGCACGTCTACGGCCGCGAGGGCCGCCCCTGCCTCCGCTGCGGCACCCCGATCCGCAAGGCGGAACTCGGCGACCGGGTCACGTACTGGTGTCCCGGCTGCCAGCGGGGCCCCGGCGGAAACCACCACCCCGACAATTGACGACCCGTCAGATACGGCCGTACGGTCCGGACATGACGACGACTCCACCGCCACGGGCGCTCCCGGCATACGACCTCACCGGCCGCACCGCGTTCGTCACCGGCGCCGCCGGCGGCATCGGCCGCGCCACCGCGGCCCTCCTCGCCCGGGCCGGTGCCACCGTCCACTGCGCCGACCGCGACGAGGACGGCCTCAAGGAGACCGCGGCCCTGATCGCCCGCCAGGGGGCCGGTACCGCGCACACCCACCCCCTGGACGTCACCGACCGCCCCGCCCTCGCGGCGGCCGTCCGCGCC
>NZ_MWIG01000997.1:0-2552 GCF_002156145.1 Streptomyces sp. NRRL B-24572
CCGACGCCTCCGACCGGCGCGTCAAGAACGTCATCCTCACCGCCGAGGGCGAGCGCGTCACCGACGCGATCCGCGCGAAGATGCGCACCACGCAGGAGGGCCTGGACGGACTCGACGACCAGGACAGGGACCGCCTGTACACCCTGCTGGAGCGGGTCTTCGTCTCCCGGCCCGCCGTCTGACCCCGGCCCCTCTGCGCCTCCTCGACGCCGCCTCCAAAGCCCTGTTCGCCGGATCTCCCGGCGCCGCAAGACCGTATTGCCCGTCGCCCTCGATCGGGCCGCGGTCGACACGGACACCGCGTCTGCTGCACCGCCGCCGCCGAGCTCGCGGCCGGGTCCCCGCCTGCACAGGGACGGGCCCTTCGTACTCGAAGCCATCCCCGAGAGGGCCGACCGCTCTCCGCCCCCTGCGGGAGGGTCGCAGCTGCCGTCTCGAGCCGTGCCCCCTGCCGGACGGACGCACGGGCCTCATGGTTCCTACCGCGACGCAACCGGCGGCAGCGGTTCGCGGGCCGCGTGCCAGGCGGGCGGGAGGGCGGCGACGCCCGTACGAGCGGCGATGACCCCGCCCGCGACGGCACACGTGGTGTCGATGTCGCCGCGTCCGACGACGGTGGACCACAGACCCTCGTGCAGGTCGTCGAGGTGCCCGGCCGCGCACCACAGGGCGTACGGGACGGTGTCGGGACCGGACATCCGGTAGCCGGAGCCCAGGACCTCGGCGGCGTGCCGGACCGAGGTGTGCGCCGGCATCCGGGCCGCGATCCGCAGCCCGGACCGGACGTCGCTGTCGGGGAGCCGCGCGGCGACCGCCCGGAGGAGGTCCGGGCGGGCCGGCGCGGGCCCGCCGCGGCTGCGGGTCGCCAGGGCCGCGGCGAGGGCCACCGCCACCGCTCCGGCGACCGCCTCCGGGTGGTGGTGCGAGACCACGCTCTGCGCGGCGGCCTGCTCGGCCACGGCGTCGAGGTCGTCGGCGAGCCAGGCGCCGAGCGGGGCCACACGCATGGCCGCGCCGTTGCCCCAGGAGCCCTGGCCGCCGAACTGTCCGGCGACCACGCCCCGCCAGGGCTCGCCCGCGCCGATCCGGCGGAGCACGTCGTGCATGGAGGCTCCGTAACCGCGGTGCGTGTCGTCGGCGTAGGCCTCGGCGAGGCGCAGGGCGAGCCGGTCCTGGTCGACGGTGCCGCCGCTCTCGGCGAGTTCCCGGACGAGCACGAGCGCCTGCGCGGTGTCGTCGGTCCACAGCCACAGCGGTTCCGGGGGCAGGATCCGTGTCTCCAGGGCTGCGGTGCCTTCGCGGCGCAGGATGCCGAACCAGCGGTCGCCGAAGGCGTCACCGAAGGCGAGCCCGGACAGCGAGTCCAGCACGGCGGCAGGCAGGTCGATCATCGGAGCAGTATCACAAGGCAACGGCGTCCCCGGCACCCCGATTTCGGCGCGGCATGGGCGTGCTGGCCTCGTTCATCTCCAGCAGCAGCGTTTGTTGACGAGTCTCAGCGGCGTTGGGCGATCGACTCGCTCGTGTTTGTCCAGGAGAAACAGCAGCACTGTGGCGCGAGGGGGCGTCGCCGTCAGGTCAGGACGACGCACCCCAGCCGCTCCAGCTCGCCGAGGAGCGGTAGGGAGGGATCGACCTCGTTCCAACGCAGATCCAGTTTCTCCAGCGATGGCATCAGGGCGAGCCAGTCGGGCAGCCGGCCGAGGTTGTTGCTCCGCAGGTCGATCTGACGCAGCCGCGGGAGGCGGGCGAGTGTCTCCGGCACCTCGGTCAAGGAGTTCTCGCGTAGGTCCAGGTGACGCAGTTCGTGCAGCTTGGCTGTCGACGACGGCAAGTGCTCGATCGCGTTCCCTCGGAGCCACAGCTCACGCAGGCTGCGGAGCCGGCCGATGGCATCGGGCAGGGCGGTGAGCCGGTTGTGCTGCGCTCTGAACTCGATGAGGCCGCTCATCCCACCGATGGTCTCCGGCAGGGTGGTGAGCAGGTTCTCGCCGATGTTGAGGTAACGCAAACGGGTCAGGTTTCCCAAAGAATCGGGGAGTCGGGACAGCTGGTTGTCGTGCAGGTAGAGGCAGTCGCCGAGCTCGGTCAGCTTGCCGAGTTCTTCGGGCACCGACGTCAGCGCGTTGTGGCCGAGGTCCAGGGTTTTCAGCCGGTGGAGCTGCCCGATGTCCGGCGGGAGGGCCGTGAGTCCGTTGTCCGCGAGGATCAGCACATCGAGCTCAGTCTGTCGCCAGATCGACTCGGGGACCTCTCCGAGCTCTTGACGCCACAAGTTCAGTGTGTGCCTCACGGCCATCTCCCCTTCGCCGGCAGTCCGGTCTCCGATTCTCGTCCGGGACCTTCCTCGGCGGCGACGGGGCAGCGGACAGGCAGGACCAGATCAACCGGCCTCAGCGCGTTCGGCCCGGGCCCGGGCTCGGGCCCGGGTGAGGGCGAGGCGGGGGCGGTGAAGGCCTTGGCCCAGCCGCCGAAGGGCTCGTTGGAGGTGATGGCGGCGCTGTTCTTCAAGGTCCCTGTTGAGGTGCGACGGGTGGGGCGTTCCTTCGAGG
>NZ_MWIG01000998.1:0-1897 GCF_002156145.1 Streptomyces sp. NRRL B-24572
CTCCAGGGCGGAGTCGTCCGGCCGGTACAGCCCGTCACGGAGCGGCATCTCGCCGGCCTTCCAGAGTCCCTCGACCATTCCCATGGCCCGTCCCACCGCCAACCCGCTGCTGGTCAGCCGCCGACGGCGTACGAGACGAACCCGGCCCAGGCGCCGGGGGTGAGCGCGAGCTGCGGGCCGCCGAGGTTCTTGGAGTCGCGGATGNNGCTGTAGCTGCTCTTGAACCACACCAGTTCGGAGGGGTTCCCGGCAGAGTGCTCGTGGATCATGTTTCTCCCAACAGTTGCTCAATGCGGGCCAGCGACTCCCCGGGAGGCAGAGCCTGGGCCCGGATCGTGCCATACCGCAGCTCAAGGATGCGCAGCTGCTTCAGCTCCGACACCGGACGGCCGTTGAACGCTCCGTCGGAGCGCCCGGCAGCTGTGCCGTCCTCAAACTTCAGTAACTCGATTCTGCCGCTCATGCCGGGGTGCGCTCCGCCGTCCGATCGCCGCAACGCCCCTACCCGGCGTACGGGTTCGGACAGGCCGGACAGCAGTGGACAAGCCCCGGACAGTCACCCTACGCATCGGCATCGTCACTGTTCACGCTAGCGATGCGCGACCACGCTCGGTGACGTGAATCAGAAGAACACCACCCAAGTACCCGTACCGGCCCACGGCTTCCGGGTACTGCTGTCACCCACGCCGCGCGGAGCGAGGCTCGCTCGACTCCTGGCCGTCGAGTGGCTGCGGGCCCGGGAGCTCCCGTACGGCACCGTCGAGGCCGCCGAACACGTCGTCGCCGAACTCGCCGCGAACGCCGCGACGCACGGCCGGGTTTCGGGGCGGAGCTTCCGTCTCGGGCTCCTGGTGCACGCGGACGTCCTCCGGATCGAGGCCACCGACACCCGGGGCACGGACCTCCCCCGCCGGCCGGGCCGCGGGCTCCTCCTCGTCGAGGCGCTCGCCGACCGGTGGGGCGTCGAGCCGGGACCCGTGCCCCGGAAGACCGTATGGGCCGAACTCGACCTGCCGCACCTCTGACCAGCAAAAATGACCCGCCTCACCGAACTCCGAGAATGGGGCGTTCGGTCGGGCGGCCGGTCTTCCAAAGCAACAACCGGAGAGAAAGAACCCCCACCAAACCCCACCCTTTCCCTCCCGAGCCGGACGCTCACTCGTGCGAGTGAAAGAAGCCAACTGGGCTGGATTCGGGACGGGTTGCCTGCTTTACGCTCAGCTCGACCGGCATATGCCGCCAGACATGCGTCGGCCCTCGCTGGGACTGGCATCCCAAGACGAGGGCCTGACCACCATGGAAGGGCACTTCCCTGATGGGTATTCGAAACACTAGCGCGCACACCTCCGCCCCGTCCCGTAACGGCGCGAAAACCCACCCCAAGGCGCGTACATGCGCCCGCGCCGGAGGCGTCACGCACGACAACGGCCGCCACACCCGCCACTTCAGGGTCACCGGCAACCACCTCGCCCAGCACGGCAAACTCACGCTGGAGGCGAAGGGGCTCGCCCTCTATCTCCAATCGCTGCCCGCCGGGACCGCCGTCGGGATCAAGGCGATCGCGGCCAGGCATCCCAACAGCGAGCTGGTCGTCGCCCGCGCGATGCGGCAGCTGGAGGCCTTCGGCTACCTGAAGCGGGTCAGGGAGCAGCTGCCGGACGGCCGGTTCGTACACCGCACGATCTCGTACAACCGGCCGGGGGCTGAGCCGAAGGCCGCGCACGCGACGACACCGCCGCGCACGCCCGTACAACAGAATCCTCCGCCCGTACGGCAGAGGTCGGCGCCCGTACGGCAGAAGTCGGCGCCCGTACGGAAAGAACCCCCGCCGCCGCCCCTGCCGCTCGCGGAGCGCCACCGCGCCGCCGCCGCCCTCCTCGCGGAGCTGCGCGTCCAC
>NZ_MWIG01000999.1:0-3016 GCF_002156145.1 Streptomyces sp. NRRL B-24572
CGAACGGGCTCAACCGAACGGGCTCAACCGAACGGGCTCAGCTGGACGGGCTCAGCTGGACGGGCAGCCGAACGGGCTCAGTCCTTCTTCGGCGGGACCGCCGGCATCCCCAGGAACGGCAGCCGCAGGGCGCCGAAGGCCTCGGACGGGACGGCGGGGGACTTCGGCTCGACCGCCGAGAGCCGTACGTACGCCTCCCCCTGCCGCGGCCGCGGGTCCTCCTCGCCCTTGTTCGGCCAGAAGGACATGGCGCGCTCCGCCTGGGCCGTGATCGTCAGGGACGGGTTGACGCCGAGGTTGGCGGAGACGGCCGCGCCGTCGACGACGGAGATCCCCGGGTGGCCGTAGAGCCGGTGGTACGGGTCGATGACGCCGGTCGTACCGTCGGCGCCGATCGGGCAGCCGCCCAGGAAGTGCGCGGTGAGCGGGGTGCCCATGAGTTCGCCGATGTTGGAGCCGGCGAAGCCGTTGATCTCCTCGGCGAGCAGGCTCGCGGCCCGCGTCGCCGCCTCGATCTGCGTCGGATTGGGGGTGCCGTGGCCCTGGCGGGCGGTGAGCAGGCCCTTTCCGATGCCGCCCGGCTTGCGGTAGGTGGTGAGCGAGTTGTCCAGGGACTGCATGACGAGGCCGATGATCGTCCGCTCCGACCAGCGCCGGTTGGACAGCGAGCGGGCCGCGAGCGCGGGGTGCTTGACCAGTTCGAGCAGCCACCTGCGGACCCGGTGCGCGCCGTAGGGCACCTGGAGGACGGTCATGCCGCCCATGGAGTTGGAACCCTTGCCGTAGCGGACCGGCTCGATGTGGGTGTTGTCGTCCGGGTGGATCGACGAGGTGATCGCGACGCCCTTGGTGAAGTCGGCCCGGTCCTTGCCGTGCCGCTTGCGGTAGCGGCGGTCGGTGGTCTGCGAGCCGACCAGCGCCTCGGAGTTCGTACGGGTCAGCTCGCCGAGCCGGCCGGAGATGCGGGGCAGCAGCCCGGTGTCCTTCATCCGGTGGAGCAGGGTCTGCGTGCCGTACGTGCCGGCGGCGATGACGACCTTGCGGGCGGTGAAGGTCCGGCCCGCGCCCTTCTTCCTGTTGTCGGTCGGCAGGGTCTTGACCGCGTAGCCGCCCCGCGAGTCCTCGGTGACGGCGACGACCGAGGTCATCGGGTGGACGACCGCGCCCGCCTTCTCGGCGAGGTAGAGGTAGTTCTCGTTGAGGGTGTTCTTGGCGCCGTGCCGGCAGCCGGTCATGCACTCGCCACATTCGGTGCAGGCCCTGCGGGAGGGGCCGGCCCCGCCGAAGAACGGGTCGGCGACCTCGCCGCCCGGCTTCGCCCGCGCCGTCCCGTCGCCGTCCTTGCCGTCGCCGAAGAACACTCCGACCGGCGCCATGTGGAAGGTGTCGCCGATGCCCATGGCCTGTGCGGTCGCCTTCAGATGGACGTCCGAGGGGGTCATGGTCGGGTTGAGGCGCACGCCGAGCATCCGCTTGGCCTGGTCGTAGTAGGGCGCGAGCTCCTCCCGCCAGTCCGTGATGTCCTTCCACTGCGGGTCGTCGAAGAACGGCGCGAGCGGCTCGTAGAGGGTGTTGGCGTAGTTCAGCGAACCGCCGCCGACGCCCGCGCCGGCGAGGACCATGACGTTGCCGAGCAGATGGATGCGCTGGATGCCGTACAGGCCGAGCGTCGGGGCCCACAGGAAGTTCTTCAGGTCCCAGGAGTTCTTGGGCAGCTCACCCCGCGCGAACCGGCGCCCGGCCTCCAGGACGCCGACCCGGTAGCCCTTCTCGGTGAGGCGGAGGGCGGTGACCGAACCGCCGAAGCCGGAGCCGACGACCAGGACGTCGTAGTCGTACGAGTCGTCCTCGTCCTGATTCTGGGCAGGGGGTACCGCGGTCATGGCTCTCCTCGTACGAAAAGGGGCGGGTGGGACGGAGGGTCAGCGCAGGCGCAGGGCCTTCATCGCCTTCAGGGACACGCTCATGAACGCGGCGTACTTCTCGTCGTCCATCCCGAAGGAGGGCGCGAGCGGGATCAGCCGCTGCTGGGCGACGGTCTGCGCCTCGGTGTACTTGAGGATGCCCTCGGAACCGTGGCGGCGGCCGAGCCCGGAGTCCTTCATGCCGCCCATCGGGGACTGCACGCTGCCGTACGCGGGCGCGTACCCCTCGTTGATGTTGACGGTGCCGGTGCGCAGCCGCGCCGCGACGGCGTGGCCGCGGCGCGAGTCCTTCGTCCAGACGGAGGAGTTGAGGCCGTACGGGGTGGCGTTGGCGAGCTCGACGACCTCGTCCTCGTCCCTGAAGCGGTAGACGGAGACGACCGGGCCGAAGGTCTCCTCGCCGCAGACGGCCATCGGGGCCTCGACGCCGTCGAGGATGGTCGGCTCGAAGAAGAGGGGGCCGATGTCGGGGCGGGCGACGCCGCCGGCGACGAGCGTGGCGCCCTTGGCGACGGCCTCCTCCACGTGCCTGGTGACGGTCTCCAGCTGCCGCTCGCCGACGAGGGAGCCCATGTCCGCCCCGTACGCGAGGGAGTTGCCGAGGCGCATGGCCTTGGTGCGGGCGGCGAAGCGCTCCAGGAAGGCGTCGGCGATCGACTCGTGGACGTAGAGCCGCTCGATGGAGATGCAGAGCTGGCCGGCGGAGGAGAAGCAGGCGCGGACGGCTCCGGCGGCGGCCTTCTCGATGTCGGCGTCCTTGAGGACGAGCATGGCGTTCTTGCCGCCGAGTTCGAGGGAGACGCCGACGAGCCGGGCGGCGGCGCCCTGTGCGACCTCGCGGCCGGTGCGGGTGGAGCCGGTGAAGGAGACGTAGTCGGCGTGCTTGACGACCTCGGGGCCGACGACCGGGCCCTCGCCGAGCACGACCTGGAAGACCCCGGCGGGCAGGCCGGCCTCGATGAGCAGGTCACGGGCCCAGAGCGCGGTGAGCGCGGTCTCCGTGTCGGGCTTCATGACGACGGCGTTGCCCGAGACGAAGGCGGGGAGCGCGTCGCCGACGGAGAGCTCGAACGGGTAGTTCCAGGGGGCGA
>NZ_MWIG01000999.1:3054-3254 GCF_002156145.1 Streptomyces sp. NRRL B-24572
GAAGGCCTCGGCGACGTCCTCGGGGGTGGACTCGGGCAGGTCCGCCAGCTTCTCCCCGGTGAAGGGGGTGTGGTTGGCGGTCCGGCCGGAGCCGACGACTCCGCGCGTGAGCCGGGCGACCAGCTCGGGCGTCACGACGTCGGCGGCCGTCCGCGCGCCGGCGGGCGCGGGCGCGACCGGGTTGGTCGCGCCGGCGGGGG